>NZ_JBFAKG010000076.1:0-6509 GCF_040655595.1 Saccharopolyspora sp. NPDC050389 | reverse complement strand
CACCGTGGGCCAACCCGAGCTCCATGAGGGCGGGCCACGCGGCGTCGACCAGGCGGCGCAGCTTGGCTATAACAGCCCAAAAGACTCACGGCCCCGGTCCTGGGCGGATCGGGATCCTCGGGTGCCAGGATGGCGTGGTGGCGAAGGCACAGCGCGTCGGACGGCCCCGGGACCCAGCGGTGGACACGCGCGCCTTGGAGGCGGCGCGGGCGGTGTACGCCGAGCGCGGCTGGAGCGGCTTCTCGCTGGACGAGGTCGCCCGGCGCTCCGGGATCGGGAAGGGCTCGCTCTACCTGCGCTGGCCGAACAAGGCCGCGCTGCTGGTCGCCGCGGTGCGGGAGCGCACCCGGTTCATCGCCGAGATCGACACCGGCGAGCTGCGCACCGACCTGGTCGAGTTCGCCCGCGGCTGGATGGAGTACCTGGGCGCCGACGAGGGCGCGCTGACCTCCCGGCTGGGCGTGGACGCGCAGTTCTCGCCGGAGCTCGCCGAGTCGCTGGCCGACGACCCGTACCCCGAGCACATCCGGGCGACCCGCGCGATCGTGCGGCGCGGCATCGAGCGCGGCGAACTGCCGCCCGGCGCGTCGGTGGCGCTGATCGCCGACCTGATCGCCGGCGCGGTGTCCAACCACGTCCGCGCCACGCCACTGCACTTGCGCGGCCAGGTCTGGGCCGAGTCCGCGGGCTACCTGGCCGAACTCGTCGACACCGTCCTCGCCGGAGTGCACGCCCGGTCCTGAGCCCCCGAAGGGCTATTGACGCTGGTAGGGCGGGTTTTGACGCGGCGCAGCCGCTTAGCCCACCTACGCCGCTTGCACCGCCGCGGGTTCACGGTGCCCACCCCTTCCGGGGTTCTTCCAGCGAGGACAGCCCCGACCCGTCGTATTGGACATACGTGTGCCGGGGACCCCACAGCGAGAAGACCGCAGGAACTCCCGCAGGAGGGCGGCCGCGACCCGCACCGCCACGCAAGACGAGTTTGGAAACAGAACCTATTGCGGACGGAAGTCGTCGGAAATAGGTTTGAGGCGTCGGACTCAGCGCGAAACCAACGGAGGTTTCGAATGAGCCACTGCCGCGACGACGATCCGCCCGCTCCGCTGCGGGCCCTGCGCGTGGTCGACACGACCGACGGCCGGGCCGAGATGTGCGGGCGGCACCTGGCCGACCTCGGCGCCGAAGTGATCCGGGTGGAGCCCCCGGACGGCGCCGGCACCCGCACCGCCTGGCCCCGGCACGGCGAGATCGGCCTCCGGGACGCCGCCTACAACGCCGGGAAGCTCGGCGTCACCCTCGACCTCGACGATCCGGGCGGGCGCGCCGATCTGGTGCGCCTGCTGTCGACCGCGGACATCTGGCTGACCACGGCGCGGGATCAGGACTTCGCCGAGATCCGCCGGCGCGTGCCGGCGCTGGTGATCGTGTCCGTCACCGATTTCGGGCTCACCGGGCCGTACCGCGACTTCGTCGCGACCGAATGGGTGCTCGCGGCGATGGCCGGAGTGCTGTGCCGATCCGGCGTGCCCGGCCGGCGCCCGCTCCTGCCGCCGCACGAGATCGTCGAGCAGGCCGCGGCGGCGCAGGCGACCTGGTGCGCGCTGGTCGGCCACTACCGGCGGCTGACCACCGGCCGCGGCGACCACCTGGACGTTTCGCTGTACGAGACGGCGATCCAGGTCTTCGACCCGGCCTTCGGCGCCGGGCCGACCGCCGGTTACGGCCGCCAGTGGTGGGAATTCCCGCACGGGCGGCCGGATGTCGCGCACTACTACCCGGTGTATCCCTGTGCCGACGGGCACGTCCGGGTCTGCCTGCTCAGCGCCGCGCAGTGGCGGGCGATGCGGGCCTGGCTCGGCGAACCCGCCGGGTTCCAGGACGCCAAGTACGACACCATCCTCGAACGGCAGCACGCCGACGACCGGCTCCGCCCGCTGATCACCGAGCTGTTCGCCGGGAAGCGCGCGATGGACGTCGCGTTGGAGGGGCAGCGGCGCGGGATTCCGGTGGCACCGCTGCTCGAGCTCGGCGCCGTCGCGGCGGTCGAGCACTTCCAGGAACGCGGCATCTTCGCGGAGGCGGAGATCGCTCCCGGTGTGCGCGGCGTGCTGCCGCGGAGCTGCATCGAGCTCGACGACCGGCGAATCGGGCCCGCACGGCCCAGCCCGGAGCTCGGCGAGCATGACGAGCTCCTCGATTCGCTGCCGCCGCTGCCGCCGCTGCCGCCGCCGGTCGACCCCGGAACAGCCGATCGCGGCGCGCCTTTCACCGGGCTGCGGGTGCTGGACCTCGGCGTGATCGTGGTCGGTGCGGAGGCCGGGCGGCTGTTCGCGGATCTGGGCGCGGACGTGATCAAGGTCGAGAACAGCGCGCACCCCGACGCCAGCCGGGCCCCGTTCGACGGCACGGTCTCCTCCGGTTTCGCCTGGGGGCACCGCGGCAAGCGCAGCCTGTCGGTGGACCTGCGCGACCCGCGCGGCCGGGAGCTGTTCGAGCGGCTGGCGGAAACCGCCGACGTGCTGCTGAGCAACTTCAGGCCGGGCACGCTGGAGAAGTTGGGCATCGGCCACCGCACGCTCGCCGAGATCAACCCGCGCCTGGTGGTCGTCGAGAGCAGCGCCGTCGGGCACACCGGCCCGTGGCGCAACTGGATGGGCTACGGCCCGCTGGTGCGAGCGGTGGCCGGGTTGACCGCGTTGTGGCGGGATCCCGAGGTGCCCGACGGCTTCGCCGACGGGGTCACCGTCTATCCCGATCACCTCGTCGGCCGCGTCGTGGACACCGCCGCGCTGGCCGTGCTGATCGAGCGGCGGGAGACCGGCCGCGGCCGCCGGGTGACCTGCTCGCAGGCGGAGGCGATCCTCAACGCGCTGTCCGCGCAGGTGCTTCGCGAATCGTTGGAGCCGGGATCGGCGCAGCCGCACGGAGATCTGGGCGAGGACGCAGCGCCCTACGGTGTGTTCCCGTGCGCAGGCGACGACGAATGGTGCGTCATCACGGTGCGCGGCGACGCCGACTACCAGCGATTGCGCGGCGTCATCGAGCTGCCGGAGCCGGCGCACCGGGAGAAGATCGACGCGCAGGTCGCCGAGTGGACCGCCCGGCGCACGCCCGAGGAGGTCATGCGCGAGTTGCAGCGGGTCGGCGTGCCGGCCGGGCCGATGCGCCGAATTCCTTCGTACGCAACGGATCCCGCCCTGCGGGAGCGCCGGGCGTTCGGCACCCTCTACCAGCCGACCGTCGCCACTCCGCTGCCCACCGAGAACGCCCAATGCCGGTCCGACACGATCGCCGCGCCCAGCCTGCGCCCCGCGCCGGCGCAGGGTCAGCACACGCGGGAGATCTGCACCGGGCTGCTGGGCATGGACGACGCCGCCGTCGATGCGCTCATCGACGCGGGCGTGCTGGTCGAAACCGATCCGTGGCAACCCCTTCGCACTCCTGGAGCGTCCGCATGACCTTCGACTTCACCGATGAGCAGCGCGCGCTGCGCCAGGCGGTGCGCGAGCTGCTCGACGACCACGGCTCGGAACCCGCGGTGCGTGCGACGGCCGCGAGCGCCACCGGCGTCGACCCGGATCTGTGGAAGCTGCTCGCCGGGCAGCTGGGCCTGGCGGGCCTGGTGGTGCCGGAGCGCTACGGCGGAGCGGGAGCCGGGCCGGTCGAGCTCGCCATCGTGCTGGAAGAGATGGGCAAGAAGCTGTTCTGCGGCCCGTACCTGTCGAGTTCGGTGCTCGCCGCCACGCTGTTGACCGAACTTTCGTGCGCGGAGTTCCTGCCGGACCTGGCGAGCGGGCAGCGCACCGCGACCGTCGTGTTCGCGCAGCGGTCGATCGCCGCCGGTGAACGGCTTTCCGGCGAGCAGCGCTTCGTGCTCGACGGCGCGACGGCCGATCTGCTGCTGGTGGTCACCGACGGGCCGCGGGTGTTCGCCGTCGACCCGGCCGCCGACGGCGTCTCGATCCAACCTATGTCCACTTTGGATGGAACTCGGCGGCTCGCCGCGATCGCCCTCGACGACGTGCCCGCCCGGCTGGTCGGTGACCCCGACATCACCGCCGCTGCGGTGGCCTGGACGCTGCGCACCGGCGAGATCATGCTCGCCGCCGAGCAGGCCGGTGGTGCCCGGGCCGTGCTGGACATGGCCGTCGAATACGCCCGGACCCGGTTCCAGTTCGGCCGCGCCATCGGCAGCTTCCAGGCCATCAAGCACATGTGCGCCGACTTGCTGGTGGAGGTCGAGTCGGCTTACTCCACCGCCTACGCGGCGGCCTGGGCGCTGGCCGAGCGGAGCCCGGAAGCCACCGCGCTGGCAGCGATGGCGCAGGCCTTCTGTTCCGACGCGTTCCTGCGGGTGGCCGCCGACAACATCCAGATCCACGGCGGGATCGGCTTCACCTGGGAACATCCCGCGCACCTCTACCTGCGCCGAGCACGCAGCAGCGCCCAGCTGCTCGGCGACGCGGAAACGCACCGCGAGCGCTACCTCTCCGCCATCGCCGATTTGGGGTGACCATGAACATCGACACGTTGCGCAGCGAAGTGCGGCAGTGGCTCGCCGACCGCTGGGACCCGGCGGCCGACCGCGCCGAATGGCTGGCCGCGGTCGTGGATCACGGCTACGCGGTGCCGCGCTGGCCGCGCGAGGACTTCGGCCTCGGCCTGGACGAGGAATCGGCCGACGCCGTCGAGGCGGAGTTCCGCCGGGTCGGCGCGCCGGGCAGCGGCCAGGACCGGACCAACCTGTGGGCGAACACCGTCCTGGCGTACGGCAGCGCGGAGATGCGGCAGCGGTTCATCCGGCCGCTGCTGCTCGGCGAAATCCGGATGTGCCTGCTCTACAGCGAACCCGGCGCCGGCTCGGACCTGGCGGGCCTGCGCACCACCGCGGTTCCGGACGGTGACTCCTACCGGGTCAACGGGCAGAAGGTGTGGACGTCCAACGCCGCCGAGGCCGACTACGGCATGCTCATCGCCCGCACCGACCCGGAGGTGCCGAAGCATCGCGGCATCAGCTTCTTCTTCCTGCCGATGGACCAGCCGGGCGTGACGGTGCGGCCGCTGCGGCAGATGACGGGGGAGGCGCACTTCAACGAGGTCTTCCTGTCCGATGCCCGGGTTCCGGCGGCGAACATGCTCGGCGAGCCGGGCCAGGGCTGGCGGGTGCTGCAGACCGCGCTGGCCTACGAGCGGGTGGTGCTCGCGGAGTCCAACCGCGGCGCCAGCACGCGGCACGCGAAGAAGGACGGCGGTGACGTCGACCTGATCGAGCTGGCCCGCAGGCACGGGCGGCTCGACGATCCCCTGGTGCGCCAGGACATCGCGCGGGTGCTGACCCTGCGGGCGGCGAACCGCTGGAACAACCAGCGCGCGCAGGCCGAACTGGAGCAGGGCACCTCGTCGTCGCTGGCATCGCTGGGGAAGCTGCTGATGTCGCGGCTGCTGCACGAGACCGGCCGGGTGCAGACGGCGATCGTCGGCCCGGAGGCGATGCTGGAGGGTGCCGGTCACCCGGACGGCGACGACGCGAATTTCGCCGCGATGAACGCCTACTTCACCTCGATCGGCGGCGGCACGGACCAGATCCAGCGCAACATCATCGGCGAACGGATCCTCCGCCTGCCAAAGGAACCCGACCAGTTCAAGGACGTACCCTTCCGGGAGATCCCCAAATCAAGCTGACGGCCTCCGGCGGTCGTGCAGCGGAGAGGAACCCCGAACTGACGCGAACTCCATTGCCCCGGTCGACGAATCCGCGGATCGGAGGCTGAGATGGATCTCGGAATCGTATTGGCGTTCATCGGTGCGGCGGCGGTGATCTCGCTGGTGCCGGGCGCGGACATGATGTTCATCATGGCCAACGGCATCTCCTCGGGCCCGCGCGGCGGTGTCGTGGCGGCCTTGGGCATGTCCAGCGGGATCGTCGTGCACACGGTCGTGGCCGCGCTCGGGCTGACGGCGATGTTCCAGGCGGTGCCTGCGGCGCTGGAGGTCGTCCGGGTCGCCGGTGTCGTCTTCCTGCTGTACCTGGCGGTCCAGTCGTGGCGGGCGTCGGCGATGCCGGAAGTGCAGGCGGCGCCGGCGAGGTCGATGCGGCGCATCTACGCGCTGGCGGTGCTGACGAACGTGTCGAACCCCAAGGTGATCCTGTTCTACCTGGCGTTCGTCCCGCAGTTCATCAGCACGCAGGCGGCCTGGCCGATCCCGGTGCAACTCCTGGCTCTGGGCGGGCTGCTGGTCGTGGTGGGCATCAGCGTCGACGCCTCGGTGGGCCTCACCTCGGGCTGGCTGTCGAACGTCCTGCTCCGCCGCCGAGCGATCCAACGCTGGCTGGACAGAACGGCGGCCCTGGTCTTCGGGGCCCTGGCCCTGCGCCTGACCACCGAAGACCTGAGGACATGACCCGAGGTTGAGGGCCCGTGCGTACTTTTCGTCGCCATAGCAACGCAGCGGTGCCAGGCCGCTGCGGCCCGCGCAGAGCGCGTCGAAGACCTCGTCGGCGGTGTTCC
>NZ_JBFAKG010000075.1:0-53838 GCF_040655595.1 Saccharopolyspora sp. NPDC050389 | reverse complement strand
AGGAACCGGAAGAGCCCTACGATCCAACTTCCCATTCACCGTCACCGGCAACTCATCCAACACCACCACCACAGCCGGAACCATGAACTCCGGCAACCAACCACGCACAAACTCCCGAACCCGCGACCCCTCCACACCCGAACCCACCACATACCCAACCAAACGCCTATCCCCCGGCACATCCTCACGCACCACCACCGCCGCCTGCCCCACCCCAGGACACCCGGCCAACACACCCTCCACCTCACCCAACTCAACCCGAAAACCCCGAACCTTCACCTGATCATCAACACGCCCCACAAACTCCAACACACCATCACGATTCCACCGCACCAAATCCCCAGTCCGATACATCCGCGAACCCACACCACCAAACGGATCCGCCACAAACCGCTCCCCCGACAACCCCCCACGACCCCAATACCCCCGCGCCAAACCCACACCCCCCACATACAACTCCCCCACCACACCCACAGGAACCAAACCCAACGAACCATCCAACACATACACCCGCATATTGCGCATGGCCCGGCCGATCGGAACCGTGTTCCCGATCGAATCGGCAGTCCTTACCTCGTGGTAGGCGCAGAACGTGGTTGTTTCCGTGGGCCCGTAGACGTGCACGAACCTGGTGTTGGGGCAGGTTTCGACGGCGCGCCGGAATGCCTGCGTCGACACCACTTCCCCGCCCGTCCACACCTCCCGCAGTGCCGAAACCAGTTCGATGCGCTCGCCGACGAGGTGGTTGAAGAGAGCCGTGGTCAAGAAGGCGTGCGTCACCTGGTTCCGCGTGATGGTCGAATGCCACGCGTCGAGATCGACCGCTTCCCCGGGGGCCAACACGAGCCGCGCGCCACGGAGCAGCGGAACCCAGATCTCGTAGGTCGACGCGTCGAAGGCCAGCGGCGAGTGCACCAGCACCCGCGCGTCCGCATAGCTGTCGAACGCGCGGTCCCCGGTCAGCTCGACCACGTCCTCGTGCGTCGCCGCAACGCCTTTGGGGATTCCCGAGGAACCGGAGGTGTAGATGACGTAAGCCGCTTGCCCGGGGTGCAGTGCGCCTCCGCGCTCCGCATCGGTGAGCTCGGCCGTCGGCTGCGCGGCGAGCCGCTGCTGCACCTCCGGCGAGTCGAGCACGACGGTCGGCGTGCCGCCCTCCTCGACGCCAGGCCGGGTGGCCGCGGTCGTCAGCATCAGCACAGGCGTGGCATCGCGCAGTATCGACCGGACCCGTTCGGCGGGATTGCCCGGATCGATCGGCAGGTACGCCCCACCGGCCTTCAGCACGGCCAGGACGGCGACCACCGCTTCGACCGAGCGGGGTAGCGCCAGGCCCACCACCCGTTCCGGGCCGACCCCCGACGCCACCAGGTGGCGTGCGAGCTGGTTCGACCGGGCGTCGAGTTCCGCGTAGGTCAGTTCCGCCTCGCCGGACACGACCGCGATCGCCTCGGGCCGGAGAGCCACCTGCCGGCCGAACAACTCCGGCACGACCGCCGACGGGGTCACCAGTGCCGGGTCGTTCAAGCCCAGGAGGCGTTCCCGCTCGACGTCGCCGACCAGGTCGACGTTGCCCACGGGGCAGTCCGGATTCGCGCACAACGCCTCCAGAAGGCGGCCCAATCTCCCGAGCAAATGCTCCACAGTGGACGGTCCGAATACGTCCGAACGGTAATCCAGCCGGAGGACGATCTTCTCGCCGGGGAAGACGATCAGGCTGAGGGGGTAGTGCGAACCATCGTGACCGGCGATGTCGGCGGCCCGCAGCTCGCTTCCGGCCGGGGTGATGCCCGCCGTGTCCAGCGGGTAGTTCTCGAAGACGACCAGGGAGTCGAAGAGCTTTCCGTGCCCGCTCAACCGGCCCGCGTCCGTGAGGCTGAGGTGCTGGTGGTTGACCAAGGCGGCCTGCTCGTCGCGGAAGCGGCGAAGCGCGTCAGCCAGGGGTTCGTGCGGATCGAGCCGGACCCGGACGGGCACCGTGTTGATGAACAACCCCACCATCGATTCCACGCCGGGCAGTTGAGGCGGCCGCCCGGCCACGGTGGTGCCGAACACGACGTCGGAGCGGCCGGTCAACGACCGGAGCAGGATCGCCCAGGCGCCCTGGACCAGGGTGCCGGTGGTCAGCTCCCGGCGGCGGCCGAGAACGCGCAGGTCCGCGGTCAGTTCCGCGGGCAGTTCGAGGGTCGCCTGTGCGCGCCGGTCCGGTCCGGCCGGGCCCGCTGTCGGCGCGAGCAAGGTCGGCTCGGACAGCCCGGCCAGGGCGCGCCGCCACGCGTCCTCCGCGGCCTGCCGGTCCTGCCCGGCGAGCCAGGCCAGGTACTCCCGGTACGGCGTGACCCGCGGCAGCTCGCTGTCGTCACCACCGCGCTGGTAGAGCTGGAACAGCTCGCGAAACAAGACCGGATACGACCAGCCGTCCAGCAGGATGTGGTGGTTGGTCAGCACCAGCAGGTGCCGCTGCGGTTCGAGCCGGATCAGCGCGAACCGGAGCAGCGGGGGGTCGAACAGGTCGAAGCCGGCCTCCCGCTGCTCGAGCAGCAGGCGCTCGCGCTCGGCGCGCTGCTCGTCCACGGTGCGGCCGCGGAGGTCGAACTCCGCCCACGGCAAGGTCACCGAGCGGGGGATGACCTGGACCGGGCTGTCCACCCCCTCGAACCAGAAGGCGGCACTCAGGTTCGGGTGGCGTCGCAAGATCGCCTCCGCGGCGCCGCGCAGCTCGGCGGCGCGCAGCGGTCCATCGAGCTCCAGGACGACCTGGACGACGTACTCGTCCGGGCCGCTCCCCTGGTGCAGGGCGTGGAATAGCAGACCTTCCTGGAGCGGGGACAGCGGCAACACGTCTACGAATCCGGGCTGCTCCATCGTGATCTCCTCCACGCTGACTCGAGCTGGTCGATCTGCTGCTGGGTGAGGTTGACCAGCCCGAAATCGGACGGCGTGTGGCCACCCGCGCCGGGTTGGTCGGTTGCTGTCGTGACGCCGCGAAGCACCTCGAACCAGATCTCCGCGAGCGCCGTGAGCTGGTCCCGGTCGAGTGGCGGCTGCCAGGACCAGGTCGCGACCAGCTGCGGCCGCCCGGCGGTGGACAGCACCGCCGCGTTGAGGTCCAGCAGGTGGACCGGGGGCATTCCCGGCCCGGCGGCAGTAGCGACCCTCAGGGGTTGGCCCGTAGCGTCCGCGAGCGGTGCCCACGCGGTGTCCCCGTCGGCGTCATCTGCGGCGGAGAACCGGCCCAGGTAGTTGAACCCGATCTCGGGACTGGGCAGACCTGCGAGTTCCTCGGCCGTCTCCGAGTTGAGGTAGCGCAGCAGCCCGTAGCCCAGGCCGTGGTCGGGCACCGCACGGATCTCTTCCTTCAGATGTTGGATGGTGCGCCGAAGTTCCGGCCCGCCACGCCGAACGTCCTCGCGTTCCAGGGGGTCAGGGGTGAGGCGCACCGGGTGCAGCGTGGTGAACCAGCCGACCGTGCCCGACAGGTCCACGCCATCGGCGAGTTCTTGGTGCCGCCCGTGGCCTTCGACATCGACCACCACTGCCCGGCCCGACGACCCCAGCCGCCGTCGCCATTGCGCAACGGCGGTTCCCAGCGCGGCGAGCAGCACCTCGTGGGTGTCCGCGTGGTAGACGGCGGGCACCCGCCTCAACAGCGGCTCAGTGTCCGCCACCGGCAACCGCAGCGTCAGCTCGCCGGACTCCTGATGCCCGGCTGCTCCCCCGCGCTTGGGCACGGCGTCTGCCAGCGTCCGCTTCCAGTGGTCTAGCTCGGCGATTCGCTCCGGACTTCGCGCTTCTGCGGCAAGAATTCGCGTCCAGCGGCGCAGCGACGCGCCACGCGGCGGCAGCGACGGGGTTCGCCCAGCCGCTATCGCCTGCCACGCGGTGGCCAGATCCGCCAGCAAGATCCGCCAGGACACCCCGTCGACGGCCAGGTGGTGGATCACCAGCAGCAATCGGCCCGCCCCTCCGGCTCCGGCATCGAAGAACACGGCTTGCCACACCGTTTCGGACCTCGGGTCCAGACGAGCCTGTGCAGCGGCGAAGTACTCGTCCGCGGCCGCGTTCAACTGGTCGTCGGAAAGACCGCGCACGTCCACCTGCGTCACGCGGTCCGCCACGGGCGACGACCCGACGGGCGCTACTCGCAAGCCCTGCTCGGCACCGTCGTCTACGCACAAGCGCAACGCGCCGTGCCGCTCCACCAGCGCTTCCAAGGCGGCCACCAAGTTCGGGCGGTCAATCCCCGTCGGCAAGGCCACCACCATCGCCTGGCACAGCCCGTCGAACTGCCCACCCAAACCCCGGAACCAATCCACTATCGGCGTCGAGCCGAGGGCGCCCACGCCGTCGTCCTCGACCGGCTCGGCATCCGCGTGCACGCCGGCTGCGGACGCGATGCCGGCCACGGTCCGGTGCACCAGCACGTCTTGCGGGGTGAAGGTGATGCCGGCGGCCTGTGCCCGGCTGACCAGCTGGATGGCGGAGATGCTGTCCCCGCCGAGGTCGAAGAAGCTGTCGTCGATCCCCACGTCCGGGACGCCGAGCAGCTGGTCGAAGAACTCGCACAACGCTTCCTGGACCTGGGTTCGCGGCGGGCGAGACGACGCGGCACGCGTGAACTCCGGCGCAGGCAAGGCCCGGCGGTCCAGTTTGCCGTTCGCCGTCAGCGGTAGTGCGTCCATGGGCACGATCGCCGCCGGCACCAGGTGATCCGGCACGCGGCCGCCCAGGAACTCGCGCACCTCGCGAACGTCCACCTCCGCGGACGGCGCGGGAACCACGTACCCGACGAGGCGCTTGTCCCCCGGCCGATCCTCGCGGGCGGCGACCGCGGCGCGGGCGATGCCCGGATGCTCGGTCAGGACGTTCTCGATTTCGCCAGGCTCGATCCGGAAACCTCGCACCTTGACCTGGTCGTCGACCCGGCCGACGTACTCCAGCCAGCCACGGTCGTTCCACCGCACCAGGTCTCCGGTGCGGTACAACCGACCGCCGGCACCCGCCGACACGCTCCCCGCCACCGGGTTCTCGGCCGGGCCGAAGGGATTGGCCACGAAGCGTTCCGCCGTCAGCCCCGCCCGGCGCCAATAGCCGCGCGCCACCCCGAGTCCGCCGACGTACAACTCCCCGACCACGCCGGGGGGAACCAATGCCAGCCTGTCGTCCAGCACGTAGACCTGGGTGTTGGCGACCGGACCACCGATTCCACCGCCGTCCGCGTCCGACCCGCACCAGCCCGCCGTTGCGTACACGGTCGCCTCGGTCGGCCCGTAGGCGTTCATCACCCGGCATCCCGGGAACGCCGCCTCCAGCGCGGCCACCACCCCCGTCGGCAGCGCTTCCCCCGCGCACACGACGACACCCGAGAACCCGGAATCCCGCACCGCTGCGGCCACCTGGCCCAGCACCGACGGAACGCCGCTGATCGCGCTCGGAGCCGGCCCCGCGGACAACCGCTCCGCCAGCGCCGAGCCGTCCCGCACCACTTCGACGCAGCCCCCGCAGGCCAAGGGGGCAAACAGCTCGAACGCCGATACGTCGAAGCTCAACGACGTGGACGCGAGCACCCGGCCGAGCCGCTCCCCCAGGGCGCGAACCGCCCAGGACACCAGGTTCACCGCACTGGTCTGGGACACCACCACGCTCTTCGGGACGCCGGTCGAACCCGAGGTGTAGATGACGTAGGCGGGATGCGAACCGCGCAGCGACGACCGGCGGTCGTCGTCGCCGAGCTCGGAGCTCGGCTGCTCGGCGAGCGCGCGGCGCACGTGCCGGTCGTCCAGCACCACGATGTCGACGGGCGGTTGCGCGACGCGCCCGGCGGTGTCCGTCGTGGCCAGCAGCAGGACCGGGTTCGCGTCGGCGAGCATGAATTCGACGCGATGGGCGGGATAGGTGGGGTCGACCGGCAGGTAAGCACCGCCGGCCTTCAGCACCGCAAGCATCGCGATGACCATGTCCGCCGTGCGCGGCAGCAACAATCCGACCACTCGCTCGGGCCCAACGCCCAGCTCGACCAGGTGGCGAGCGAGCTGATTCGCCCGCGCGTGCAGCTCCGCGTAGGTGAGGCTCTTCCCACCGCACACCAACGCGACCTCGTCCGGACTGCGCGCCACTTGGTCGTCCAGCAGCTCTGGCACCACCGAGGAAGTCAGCTCGGCTGCTGCGCCGTTCCACTCCCCCAGCAGCTTGTTCCGCTCCGCGGCGGTCAGCACGTCCAATTCACCGACTTCGGCGTCCAAGTCGCCGGCCAGCACGTCCAGCAGGGCGAGGAATCGATCCTGATGGGTGCCCAGGGCATCGCTGCTGTAGCGGTCCGCGTTCCCGTTGAAGTCGACCCGGACAGCACCACCGTCGGGGCGGTCGTAGGCCATGATGGACAGATCGTCGACCAGCCCGTTGGACAAGTTGTGCAGCCGCGCGGCGCACTGCCCGAAGCTCAGGTCGAAGTCGAACGGCATCACGTTCACCTCGGGGCCCATGAGGTGGCGCATGCCGGTCGTCAGGTTGAGATCGCGAGCCAGCTGCTCCGCGCGATAACGCTGGTGCGCCAAGGCCCCGCGAACCTCCCGCGAGGCCTGCCGGAGGAGCTCGTGCACCGTGGTCCCACCATCGACCTTCACCCGCAGCGGAACCACGTTCGCCAGCGTGCCCGGGTTGCGGCGCAGCGTTGCGTTCTTGCGGGCAGCCACTGCGAAACCGACCGCGATGTCCTCCTCCCCGGTGAGCCGGTGGAGGTACACCGCGGTCGCCGCGAGCAGCATGACCGACCAGTGCGTGCGGGCGGTTCGGGCGGCCGCCTTGATCCGGTCCGCGGCTGCGGCCGGAACATGGCTGGTGTGCCGAAGGAAGCTCCGCGGCAGATCCTCCGTCATGGCGGAAATCCGTGCCACGTTGGGCCGGTCGGCGAACCTCTCCAGCCAGTACTTCCGATCCCGTTCGAAATCCCCGGAGTTCCGGTACTCGGCGTCTTCCGCCACCAGTTCCCGCAGTGACGAGAACGGCGCGGGCTCCGCGGGCAGACCTTGCACGCTCGTCGTGTAAAGATGCGCTGCGCGTTGCGAGATCAGGATGCTGCCCGCACCGTCGGTGACCAGGTGGTGGTAGCCCTGGTACCAGTAGAAGCGGTCCGACGCCAGCTTGAGCAGGGCGTACGAGAACAGCCGGTCGCGGGTCAGGTCCATCGGGACGGCGAGGTCTTCGTACATCCAGCGCTCCGCCGCCGCACCCGGATCGGGTTCGGTGCTGAAGTCGAGCACGGGGAAGTCCCAGTCGGGGACGGGGTTCACGGTCTGGTGCGCAACGCCGTCCACCTCGTGGACGCGGCAGTGCAGCACATCCACCTCGGCGACGGTCTTGCGGACCGCGGCTTCGAACTCGGCACCGTCGATCGCCCCGTCGATCTCGACGTACTGGCCCACGCGGAAGTGCAGGCTTTCCGGGTTGAACCGCTGCGCCAGCCAGATCTCCCGTTGGGCGTCCGACAACGGGAAAGCGGAGTCGGCAGCCAGTTGATCCATGATCCCACCCATCGACACGCCGCTTGCGGCTCAGGACACGGCGACCGCGGTCCCCGCATCACCACTCGACCGGGAGCCGAGACACCCCGTACACGGGCATCTCGGTGCAGATTTCGAGTTCGTCCGCCGGAACGGCGAGCCGCAGGGCGGGGAACTCCCGGAAGATCCCGGCATAGCTCGTGCGCAGGATGTTCCGAGCGAGGTGTTGGCCAAGGCATTGATGCACGCCGTAGCCGAACGCGAGGTGCCCGGCCGACGAGTTGTCGATGTCCAGTGCGGCCGGGCACTCGACGTGCTCGGGGTCGCGGTTGGCCGCCGGCAGGGCTATGGACACCGAGTCACCGGCCTTGATGGTTTCGCCGCCGAGCTCGACGTCCCGCAGCGCGGTGCGGATAGGTCCGATGTGGGTGACGCTGAGGTAGCGCAGCAGTTCGTCGACGGCCTTGTCGAGCTGGGCCGAGTTGGAAAGCGCCCGAGCCCGCTGGTCCGGGTGTTCCAGCAACGCGAGCGTTCCGAGGGCCAGCATGTTCGCCGTTGATTCGTACCCCGCGGTCAGCAGCACCATTCCGACGGTGGCGATCTCCTCGTCGGGCAACTCGCCCGAAGCCGCCAGGTGCCCGAGGACGTCACCGCTGGTCCCGGCCCGCTTCTTCGCGTCGACGAACTCCTGGAACTGGGTGTGGATCGCCTGGGTCGCTGCCCCGACGTCGGCGGCCTCGGCGTGCTGGTCGAACAGGACTGAGACGCGCCGCACGAAGCGGTCGCGCTCGTCCTCGGGGACGCCCAGGACCTCGGAGACCACGTTCAGCGGCACGAGTTTCGCGAAGTCCCGCACCAGGTCGGCGGGTGGGCCCCCGCGGTCCATCGCGTGCAGGCGTTCGTCGACGATCCGCTGGATCGTCTCGGTCAGCGAATCCATCCGGCGCACCGCGAAATGACCGGCTAGCAGCCGGCGGTACCTGGTGTGCTCCGGCGGGTCCATGCGGTGGAACACGCCCGGCGGGATGTCCTTGCGCGCCTGCTCTGCTTCGGCGGGCAGCTCGACGGGGATGCGGGCGAGATCGGCGCGGCTGCTGAAGCGGCTGTCGGCGAGTACCGCGCGGGCCAACGAGTAGCTCGTCACCAACCAACCCAGGTGGCCGTCCTCGTAGATCATCCGTCCGATGGGCTTCCGATCCCGCAGCGACTCCAGTTCCACGGGCAGTTCGAAGATCCGGTCGCGTTCGGTCGGAATACCGACGGGAACACCGATGGTGTCGGACAATTCAGGCTCCTTCCCGAGTTTTCGTCGCGCTGGCGCGAGCCGACTCACCGAACCGCACCACGCGCCGCCGCGGCGCTACCGCGGGTTCGCCGCTCTGGGGTGCTCCTGGTGACGGCGCGACTTCTTGGTTGGGCGGAACGTGATCAGGACTCGCCCAGCTGCGCGATCAGGCTCTTCGGGCGCAGGTCCGTCCAGTTCCGCTCCACGTAGTCGTGTGTGGACTGCCGGTCGGTCTCCGGCAGTGCGACGGTCCCCCGGCGCGTCGCCGAAAGCGGGCCACAGGGAATGCTGTCCCTCGTCGTTGACCAGCACGAGGTACTTGCCGTCTGGGTCTTCGAAGGGATTCGTGCTCATCGTCTCGTCCTCACGGCTTCGGGATGCTCGGTGGAATGCTCCGGGAAGGCCCGGAAGCGGTTCAGGTGCGCAGGACGGTTCTGCCAGCGGTGACAGGCAACGACGCATGCCGCGGACGACCGACGTCGGGCGTCGCACCGCCGGTCCGGCGCGGCGCAGGGGCCGCTGGTCCGCAGCAAGCTCGGGTTGCTGATTTGCACGACCCACGACTTGTGCGACGATGCGCGCGCATGCCCGCGTAGAGCGGGTACGGGTTGTCCCGCCACGGGGAGTGCAGCAAGCGGGCGAACGGATCGCCTCCCCTGGCGAACAGCCAGGCAACCGCCCCTTGGGCGAACAAGCGCGTGCGAAGGCCGAGCTCGGCGAACAGATGCTGATCAGCCTGAGACTGCTGACCGGACATCGGCGCACCTCCATGATCGAGTCGCTGGATGGGAGAAGCTTTTCGCGCGGTGGAATCGACTGCCCTGCCGACGTCCCGCAACACCGCACCCCGAGGCGACCGGCACCGCTCGACAGCGTTCACGGGGCTGTCGGTGCGGCAGTTCAGCAAGCTGGTGGGCATCGTGCGAGGTCGTGGCGCCGAGCAGACCGGCGCCGGTCGCCGATGGGGGCTGTCGCTGGACGACCGGGTACTGCTGGTCGCGGTGTACTACCGCACCAACCTGACCTTGCGACAGGTCGCGTTACTCTTCGATGTCTCCAAGTCCGCAGCCGGGCGGGTCGTCGACCACCTCGGCCCCTATCTCGCGTTGTCGCCGACCAAGCGCAAGCACAACCCGGACACGGTGCTGATCGTGGACGGCACCCTGGTACCCACCCATGACCGAAGCGTGAGTGCGTCGTCGAAGAACTACCGGTACTCGACCAACCTGCAGGTGGTCATCGACGCCAGCACCCGCCTGACGGTCGCAGTCGGAAAACCGCTGCCCGGCAACCGCAACGACTGCCGGGCCTACACCGAATCCAGTGTCGACCAGCACTGCACGGGTGCACACGTCATGGCCGACAGCGGCTACCAAGGCATTACCGGAGTGGTCATGCCGTACCGCAAACCCGGCGACGGCAGCGAACTTCCTCCGTGGAAGGAAGAACTCAACACCGTTCACAAGCGCGTCCGAGCCCGCGTTGAGCATGCCCTGGCACACATGAAGTCCTGGAACATCCTCCGCAACTGCCGACGCAAACGCGACGGCGTCTGGCACGCCGCACGCGGCGTAGCCCTCATGCGCAACCTCACCATGACCCACTGAACGCCGACCGCCACGCCGCAAGCCACGATTTCCCATGCACGCCAACAATATTTGATCATTATGGGACAGGCTTTAGACGCTATTGCCGACCCATTCGAACAACAAGACCTGCGGCCACAAGCTGCCATGCGCGGTCACTCTCATGTCGCCGGACAACCTCGCTGGCAAACAACTGCCATTCGCCTGGACAGCGACCATTCGCAGGCCACCGGAAACGCCATGGGGAGCCGCCCGATCACGGCGATGCGGGCAGCAATCCGACCTCGGCGGCCCGCACCCCGGCTTGGAAACGCGAGTTGGTGTCGCGGGCGGGTGAATCCTGTCTCTGGCACGGTTTCCGTGATGGAACCGGGCGGTGGTCATGATCTAGGTAGTTGATCACGATCCTGGTGTGCTGATCTTGAATTTCTGAGGGGCTTGTTCCCGCATCTGGCCGAGTTACGGATCGACGGTGTGCACGCTGCGGGCTCGATGGTGCAGATCCAGGCCAGCACCACGGGCGAGCAGGTGGCGTGCCCTGGATGCGCGATCCTGTCGGGCCGGGTGCACAGCCGCTATGAGCGGCGGTTGCTGGACACCGCGGTCACTGGCCGGGAGTTGCTGATTCGGTTGCGGGTGCGACGGTTGTTCTGTGATAACGCCGAATGCGTTAGGAAGACCTTCGCCGAGCAGGTTCCGGGGTTGGCGGCTCGGTATGCCCGGCGCACCTCGGTGCTGGACCGAGTGCTGTGCGCGGTCGCGCTGGCGTTGGGTGGTCGCGCCGGTGCGCGACTCACACAGCGCTTAGCGGCGCAGCACCAGCTCAACATGACCCGAATAGCCGCATGCCGACCGCCAAGAGCAGGAGACACCGACGAACCCCGCCGATCGGCAACACCCTTGCCGTGCCACAGGGTTGTAGCCTGCGAAAGGCGCACCTGCTACCGTTCCGGTGTGATTTCCCCAAACACGGGAAATTTCACCAACTTTGGGGTTCGAGTCCCTCGGACACAGAATTACCCCATGGAACGGGGTCTTGTCGCTGGTCAGGCTCGGTCGGATGTCACGACCGAGCCTGACTTGTTGTAGACGATGATCAGGTTGTGGTCCCGCAAGAACCGGGCGACCGCTTCGGGCTGACTACCGCAGGCAAGGGCCAACCCGGTGATAGCGGATGCGGTTTCCGCCACCAAGTGGTCCTCGCGGACATAGACACTCTTGGGCTGATCCGGTGTGCGCCGCTGAGAGCTGGTATGTCCGTGACGACACCGGTAGCCAGGACGCTGGTTCGCCCAGTGCGCGTCCATACGGCGATTGCAGATCCCGCACCGCACACGGCCGGCGAACCGGTAGGTACGGGTGGTGCCGTCACCGGTCGGCCGCGCGGCCCGGAGGGCTTGAACCGCGACGAAGTCGGCTTCGCTGACCAACGCCGGGTGCGTGACCCGCATCGAGATCACCCACTGCTGCGGCACGCTCCATAAGGTCAACCGGACTCGGACCGACTTTTGGGGACGATCGACCCCGTTTCGCCTGGATCTGCGAGGAATCAACCGTCGCACGGGAGAAGTCGAGCTGACCCGCGCCACGCAACTTTGCCAGCAACACCTCCTGCAGCTCCTCCCACACCCCGGCGTGCTGCCACTCGGCCAACCGCCGCCAGCACGTCGACCCCGAACCGAATCCCAACTCCTGGGGAAGGAACTCCCACTGGATGCCGGTGTAGAGCACGAACAAGATGCCCTGCAACGTCTTGCGGTCATCGATCCGACGCCGCCCCGGATACCGAAACCGACGCTCGTGCCGGGGCAGCAACGGCTCGATCAACGCCCACAGCTCGTCACTGACCTCCCACGGCTTCGGGCGAGCCATCCCACGCTCCCAACGATCGAAACGTGATCAACTCCAGCCACCACCATGCCAGACAAAGATCATTATGCAAGGACCCTTAAAAGCCCACGGGCTGGTGGTGTGGACGATCTCGAACGATCTAGTTGGTCAGGCGGCCTGCGATCACCTCTTCGACGAGCGGTACCGCAACATCCTGCGGAGCCGGATCTGGAGCGACTGTGAACCTGAGGGAGTCCGCAATGACCAGTTCTGGTCGACCTCGAAGCGGTCTCCGACATAGGCGATCTCCAACCGGCCATAGCCCCACCCGCCAGCCGGCACCTCTCCTCGAACGGCCTGTGGCACAACGTTAGTCCGGCGGGCATGCTTGTCGGTCAAGCCATCGCCCAGCCCTGTGAACGTCCTGACCAGACAGTCACGGTCATCGCAGAAGAACCATCGCATCGTAAGCACAGCTGGCCTGCCACCAAGGCGTCGGCCAGCCCAGGACTCGCTGATCGTCGATGCAGGTCGCCCGCCGTGAGCAGGGTGCCGGCCGACGACGCAGGACCGTCGGATGATCGACAAGTTCCGCGCCGGGCGGTACTGACCCGCCCCGCCGGTCCCGAGCCTCTGCCCGCCGCCTTTTCATCTTGGGCTGCATTTCCGAGGTGCACGTTGGACTGCTCTGGGAAGTCTGACGCTGCAGATGAGAAGTGGGCGCAGTTCGCAACGAGGTCACGCCGCGTCGAAGGTCCGCACGACTACGCGGTGTTTGCCGCCCCGAGTGCGTTCCATCGGCTCGTCGGTCGTCAGGTCGACCTCGACTGCGCTGCCCACCAGGCGTCGAACTTCGCCGAGTATCATCGAGCGCTCATCCGCGTCGAAACCTGGTTCGACCTCGAGACGCACTTGGACGCGACCGGGCTCCGGCTGGACGAACTGGTAGCGACGCACGTGACGGGCATCGAAGAAGCATTTCCCGAGCGGGTGCATGGAAACGTGCTTGCCGTTCGGCAATTGCAAACTGTCGCCCTGCCGACCGACCACCCGCTCCAGAAACGTGCCTTCCGTGCCACATGGACATGTCCCCGCGCCGAGTACGGCCCGGTCCCCGATCCGGTACCGCAGGAAGGGCAGCGTCCGGGCGTGCAGGTTCGTCACGACCACGTCACCCTCCTCGCCCGGTGGACACCGGCGTCCAGCGTGGTCGAGGATCTCGACGATCGATACGCTCTCGGCGAGGTGAAGCCGACTGTGCGAGCATCCTTGCGACATGATGCCGCCGTCGTTGCACCCGTACTGGTCGCGCAGTGGCGCCTCGAAGGCTTGCTCGATGCGCTCGCGCCAGGTCGGGAACAACAGCTCAGCCGTCGTGACGATCACCTTCGGTGACGGCACGCGCACCCCGGCTTCCAGTACGGCGTCGGCCATCGCTGCGACATGGCTCGCGTATCCGTACCAGAGCACTCCCCGCGCGCGCCCGGCCGTGAGCGCGCGTTCCAGGCTCGTCTCCGGGTCGATGTGGCATCCCGCTGCGGAGACCACGCGCCCCTCCAGGAGAGCGCGCAATCGAGACTTCAAACCCTCGCTCGCGGACTGCAATGAGGGCGGAGAACCTACCATTACCAGGCGGTCTCCGTAGCGGTAGCCGGTGCGTTCCCAGAAGTACAGGTTCGCCGCGTAGATGTGCACCCAGGCGCGCTTGTCGAGCGGGTACTGGAACGGGTCGCCGGTACTACCACCGGTCTTCTTGACGATGTGCGGAATGTCTCGCCAGTCCCGGCTCAAGAAATTGTCCATGCATGGCCGCATCATCGCCTTGTCGATCACGGGGAGCTCGGCGAGGTCCACCCCATCCACGTTCCGCCCGGCCAGCACGTCACGGTAGTACGGCACCTCTTCCTGCGCGTGCCGCAAGACAGCGCGCAACCGGTCCCGTTGCCAAGCCCGCCGCTTTTGCTCAGGCCACGTGAAAAATTCCGGCAACCATCGGGCGGTGCTCAGATAGGGTGCCCGAAGAACGGGCTCCACAACACTGCGCGTAACGGCAGAGACCACGCGCGGGCGCAAGGCGGTGCGCAGACGGAGCAGAGACATCATCCGACCTCCCGGACCGAAAATCAGCAAGTCTTTGCGACACGGGCAGATTCAGTTCTGTGGTTCTCGGACCGGACCGATCAGGGCTCCGTGGAGTGGTAGCGCGCTATGACCCTGGTGAAGTCCCAGTCGCGCTGGGGGATCCCGCTCCCCGCGTCATGACTCGGGTCGCCGGGACGGTCGCGGTTGACCGCCCAGAAGGTGAACCGGCCGAGGCGTCGGTCGTTGGCGTAGTCCAGGAAATTGTGGAAGTCCTCCAACCGAACGGTTTCCTCGAGCCCACCGTTCTTAGACGATATGCCGGCCTTTTGGTACGCCTCTTCGATCGGTATTGCGAAGGTGCCGGCGATCTCCGACGCGAGCCCTTCGGTGGCCGAGATCGTATCGCGGGTCATGTCGGTGCCCTCGAAATTGAACGGCATGATCGTGAAGACGTCGATGTTGGCGCCGAGCTCGTGCGCTCGTCGGATGAGCCGCTTGCCGAGGTCGCTCGGGCCGGTACGTTCCGTGGGGAACACCACGGTCGTCTTCAGTTCGGGGTTCCGCTGCTTGAGGATCTTCAGTGCGCCGAGTTCGCGATCTTGCGCTTCAGGGGATTTGAATTCGCCCTTCTCGATGTCGACGTCGATCGCTTTGAGCTGGTAGGTGTCGATGACCTTCTGGTACGCGCCCGCCAGGGACTGCTCGTTCGGGCAGACCTCGCCCAGCTTCTGCCCCTCCTGGGCGCTGCCCCCCATGGAGACGACGACATCACCGCCCGCGTCGCGGATTCTCTTGATCTGAACGGCATCGTCGCCGTCCAGCGGCCGTTCGCCGTCCCATGCGGGATCGCAGCCATTACCGGAGAGGATGAAAGCAAGAGTGAACGCCTTGACGCCAGTTTCCTTCATCACCGCAACCGGGTCAGGGGGGTTGCCCCACCCGAAGAAAAGATATGGCGATGAAGTCACGTTGACTGCGCTCCGGGAAACGCTGTTGCCGTACGTTGCGCACGAGATGCACGCCCAACCGATCACGAGGGTCATGAAAAGCGCACGCATCTTCGGCATGATGCAATTCTCCCCTGCCGCCACGAGAGCCGCCTGCCGCGTCACCATATGGACGGTCCGGTAATCGTGTGTACTCGTTCGGTGGTTCCACCAACAGGCCAGCCAGCAGATGTGCAGCGCAGTGTTCGCAGAAGTCGAACTCGATGTCGAACGAACGCGCGCCGTGCGAGATCAGCGAGATGCTCAGCCCGCGCGCGGTGACGTACGGCAGAATCTGCCACCAGCAGTTGGCCATGGGCGCCATCACCAACCGGACCTTCTGCACGACCCGGGTCCACATGTGAAGCTCTGGCGTGGCCGGTCAAGGCCCTTGGCGGGGACCTTCATATCGCCGACGTCGACGATCGTGGCTCGCGGCTTTCGAGCACCAGCGTGCAGCCACCCCGGATCGCGATCGACTGCACGACCGGGGCCAGCCTGAGATCCGGGGAAAAGTCGATCTCCCACCGAAGATCTACGGATTTCCCTGGCACCCTCGCTGCCATTCATCCGCTCCGCATTGTGTCAGCGACAGCTCGACGTCACTCGATCAGGCTGCGATTTTAAGTTTCCGGAAAAGGATCTTGTTCGTCCACACAGGATAGATGAACATATTCCCCGAATATTGCTCGCTTTTCGCCGTCGTGGTCACTTTGCGCACCCGCAGTCAGGCGCGCAGGTGACGGCACTGCACCCCAATCAGAGGTTCGCCTCCTCGCGGGGAGACAGAACCGCGCTGACGCTGCGCGACGAATCGACGGAGCATCCACTTTGGTATTGCCAAACAAGCAGATTCCCGCGTGAAGTTCAACGATGACTTACCGGATCCCTGTTGAGCTCCAACCGGTTTCTGGAGGCTTTCATGGCTCGAACGGACACCATGTGCGTTGCAGTAGTGGGTTACGGCTACTGGGGTTCCAAGCACATGCGCGTTCTCAGCACGTTGCCCGGAGTGAAGGTGGTGGTCGTCGACCGGGATCTCGGGCGGCTGGCCGAGGCCCGCCGAAACTTCCCGACGGCGGGCACAGCATGCTCCCTGGACGAGGTTCTCCCCAGCGTGCAGGCGGTGGTGGTGGCAACTCCGCCGTGCTCGCACGCACAGATCGCGCTGCGCTCCGTGCTCGCCGGAAAGCACACCCTCGTCGAAAAGCCGCTGGCGACCTCGATCGAGGACGCCCGAAGACTCGTCGACACCGCTGATGAACGTGGCGTGGTGCTCATGACCGGCCACACCTTCGAATACAACGCCGCCGTGTGGAAGCTCAAGGAGATCATCGATTCCGGTGATCTGGGACGGGTGCTCTACATCGACACCGCGCGGCTGAACCTCGGTCTCTACCAACGGGATGTGAACGTCATCTGGGACCTCGCACCGCACGATCTTTCGATCATCTCGTTCCTGATGGGCGAAACTCCGGCGTCGGTCACCACGTGGGCCCATCATCACGTCGACGGACGACACGCGGACGTGGCGCACGTGCGCCTGGAGCTGGAGAAGTCCGGGACCTACGCCTTCGTCCACGTCAGCTGGCTCAATCCGCAGAAGGTCCGCCGCGTGACGGTCGTCGGCGACCACAAGATGGCGGTCTACGACGACACTTCCGATGAGGACCGGATCCGCGTCTACGACATCGGCGTCGACTCGCACGGCCTCGACGATCTGGCGGACGCGCACGCGATGCCGGTCACCTACCGCTCCGGCGACATCGTCTCACCGCACGTGGTGCTCCGCGAGCCGCTGCTCGTGCAGGACACCCACTTCATCGACTGCGTACGCACCGGGCGAACCCCCAACACCTCCGGTCGGAGCGGTCTGGAGGTCGTCCGGGTGCTCAGCGCGTCGGACCTGGCACAGGTCACCGGTCGGTCGGTGCGGGTTTCGGACGTTCCAGCCCAGCGCTCCGGCGATGACGTGGAAGCCCTGAAGCTGCTCGCAGGGCCGGCGGCTTACGGGAAGGCCGGGCAATGAACAGGAGCACCGGCGCGGTCCCCTTTCTGGACCTCGTGGACATCAACGCCGACCTGCAGGCGGATCTGGAAGTGGCGTGGAAGGCGGTCCTCCTGCACGGCCGGTTCGTCGGCGGGCCGGAAGTCGAACGGTTCGAGAAGCAGTTCGCCGAGTACTGCGAGTCGCGCAGTTGCGTCGGTGTGGCCAACGGCACCGATGCCATCGAACTGATCTTGACCGCGCTGGGCATCGGAGCCGGCGACGACGTCATCGTTCCGGCGAACACCTTCGTCGCCACCGCGGAAGCGGTGCGTGCGGCCGGGGCGCGGCCGCTGTTCGTCGATGTCCGCCCCGACACGCTGCTGATCGATCCCGCAGCGGCCGCCGCAGCGGTGAACCGACGTACTGCCGCGATCATCGGGGTCCACCTGTTCGGCCAAATGGTCGATGTGCTCGCGCTGAGCTCGCTCGCTGACCGTTGCGGTCTCGCGTTCATCGAGGACGCGGCACAAGCGCACGGAGCGCGCTACAGCGGACACCCCGCCGGAAGTGTCGGACGCGCCGCCGCTTTCAGCTTCTATCCCGGGAAGAACCTTGGGGCGCTGGGCGACGGCGGCGCCGTCGTCACCAACGACGCCGAGTTGGCCGACCGGGTTCGGTGCCTCGCGAACCACGGTCGAGCCGCGCACGACCGGCACCGCCATGAGCTCTCGGGCCGGAACAGCAGGCTCGACAGCATCCAGGCCGCAGCGCTGTCCTTGAAACTCCCGCGCCTGGACTCGGACAATGCGCGTCGGCGCGAACTCATGCGCCGGTACTGGGAATCGCTGCCGACGTCCTTCGAGCCAGTCGCCGTGGCCCCCGCAGCCGAGCACGTGCACCACCTCGCGGTGGTGCGAACATCGCAGCGGGAACAGGCGGGGGCGGCGCTATCCGCGGCCGGTGTGGGGTGGGGCGTGCACTACCCGGTTCCCTGCCATCAGCAACCGGCTTTCGCCGGATGCGACGAACGGCTTCCCGTCGCTGAGGAAGCGGCCACGCAGATCTTGTCCCTGCCCATCTCCCCGACGCTCAACGACGACGACGTCGTACGGGTATGCGACGCATTGCGAGGTGTCTGGCCTTGACCGAAACCCAACACTCCAACGGCGAGCCGGACAACGCTCAGCGCTCGGACGCCGCACCGGTGACGAACGGTGCCGCGTCCATCAGTCCGCTCCTCGGCGCTCAGGAAGACCGGCGGACACCGCCACCCGAGCAGGGAAGCCCAGCGTGGTCCGCACTGCTGGCCAACAAGCGGCGACTGCTGGGCGTGTCGCTGCTGATCGTGCTGATCGGCGCTAGCACCGCATTCATCGGAGCGCTGGTGTGGCCGCCGGTGTACGCGGCGCGCGCGCAGATCCTCTTCGAGATCAGCGAGGAGAAGTCGACCGGTTTCCTGCGCGAGGACCGGAGTCTGACGACCCAACTGGTGCTGCTGCGCAGCAGGCAGGTGCTCGGGCCAGTGGCCGCCCAGGAGCGGATTCCGGTGGAGGAATTGGAGAAGACGGTTACGATGTCGCTGCTCGACAGCAGCGAGGTCCTGCAGGTGGAGGCCAGGGCTGGTGCCCCCGACGTCGCCCTGCGCCGGACCCGGGAGATCGTCGACCGCTACCGGGACGTCGCGCGAACCAACAGCGAGTCCGGAGTGGACGGTTATGTGCGCGGGCAGCTCGCCGATGTCCGGGCGCAGCTCGTCGAGGCAAGCGCACAGGTCTCGCGGGAGCGCGCAGTACCCGGCTCGCCCTCGCTGGCCGCCGCCGAGGCGCTGGTGCAAGGCCTGCAGCAACGCGATCAGCAGTTGCAGTCGCAGCTCGACCAGCTCAGCATGGCCGAACTCGCGCGCTCCGAACCCAAGGTCGTGGTACCGGCCTACTGGGTGACCGACCCAGTCAGCCCCCGCCCCATGTTCGCTACGGCGGCCGGAGCGCTCACCGGACTCCTGGTCGCAGCCGTCACCGCTGTGCTCCTGGTCCGCCGGTGGAGCACACGGTGAGTGCCCACTCCGTGCTGCGCGGCGACCTGTCCCGGCCAACTGCCAGGAGAACGGTTCGGCGTTCTGCCGTCGTCTCTGGCGGGATCCTCATCAGCCGACTGACCGGGCTGGTCCGGGTCGTCGTGGTTGGCGCGGTGCTCGGCCCGACCTACTTCGCGAACGCGTTCGTCGCCACGAACATGGTCCCCAACCTGACCTACAGCGTAATCGCGGGGCCGGCGCTCGCTCTGGTGATCGTCCCAGCCGTGGTGCAGGTGCTCGCGCGCGGCGGACCAGACGTGGCAATCAGGCTGCTCGGCCGGGTCAGCGGATTCCTGCTGATCGCTTCAGCTGTGCTAGCCGGACTCGTGGCGCTCGCCGCACCGGTGCTCGGGTGGTGCCTGAGCCTCGGCATCCCGCAGCCCTCGCTCCGGGAGCAGGCCGAGCAGACGACGACAATGCTCGTCCTGCTGGTCGCGCCCCAGGTCATGCTCTACACAGCGGCAGCGCTGGGAGCCGCTGCTCAGCAGGCTCGCGAACGCTTCGCGCTGGCGGCCGTGGCTCCCGCAGCGGAGAACGTGGTGCTCATCGCCGCCGTAGTCGTGGTAGGTGTGCGCTGGGGCGCGGGGCTGGATGTCGCGGAGATTTCGGCTGGTCCGTTGGTCGTCCTCGGGCTGGGCAGCACCCTTGCCGTGGCGGTGCACGCTTGCCTCCAGTTGTTCGGGGCGTCCCGGGTGGGGCTGCCGGTGCGCCCGTCGTTGCGATGGCGATCGGACCCGGAGGTGGCGTCCGTCCTGCGACGGCTGCGCAGTTCGATCAGCCTGCCCCTCACACGGTCGGTCGCGCTGTACGTGCTCTTGGCCGTCGCGTCGACTGTGCCTGGCGGAGTCATCGTGGTGCAGAGCGCCTACACGGTCATGCAGGTCCCGACCGCGTTGGGGGCGCGGGCAGTGTCAACCGTGGTCCTGCCCGGGATGTCAGCCGCAGTTGCACGTGACGACCACAGCGGTTTCGCCGCGTCGTGGCGACAAGCCCTGACGCTCGCGTCGATCACCAGCCTGCCTCCGTTGCTCCTGCTCACCGTGCTCGCCCACCCGGTGGCGAGCATGCTGGCGAACGGGCAGTTGCACTCGGACAAGCTGATCGACCAGCTCGCGGCCTGCCTCGCGGTGATCGCAGTCGCCCAGTTCGCGGCGAGCGTGCACATGGTCGGCCTCGATGCGCTGTTCGCGCAGCTGAACACCCGCTGCCCGCGGCTGGCCAGCTACGCACTGCTGGCCGCGTCGCTCACTGTCACAACCACCTCGCTGTTCGTGCCGGACGACCAATCCCGCTTGGTGGTGCTGTGCGCGGGCCTGCTGGCGGGTGAGCTGGCCGGAGCGGTGACCGTGCTCTTCGGGCTGCGAGCCGCGTTGCGACCCGAACGATGGATCGACCACGCGCAGATCGCGCGGGCTTTTCTCGCCTGCATCTCGATGGTGCCAATCGTCGCTTTCGGCCGCTGGTTTCTGAGCATCGGCGCGATCAGCCGGGCTGGATACGTGATCGTCCTCGGAGCGTGCGGACTGGCGGCGATCGCCGTCTACGCCGGGGCGGTGCGGATCAGCTGGATCGGACGATGCCCGTGAGCGTTTTGCTGCCCCGACGCGACGAGATTTCCAGCAGGATCACGAGCCGCGCGGACACCCTGCTCATAACCCTGGCGGCGTTGTGCGCATCGCTGGCGGGACTGTCCATCGCAGTGGCCGGGCCGCTGGTAACCGGGGCACTGGTGGCTGCGGCGCTTTTTCCCGCAGCCGCGTACCGCCCCGTGTTCGCGACCTACGCCTACCTGCTGACCTTGCCGTTTCTCGCGGGTATCGACCGGGGCACGCTGGTGCCGGGAGCGCGACCGAACGAGGCATTGTTCGTCGTGCTGGTGGCCGGGGCATGCTTCGGTGGCTGGCTGCGGCTGCTACGTGGTGACCCGATCCCGCTGCGCCTCCGGCCGCTGGACGTTCCGCTGGCCGGTTTCGTGGTGTTCAGCACCATCTGGCCGATCGCGTCGATGATGCTGCGCGGCAACGAACCACACGGCTCCGATCTAGTGGCGCTGCTGCCGGTGTGCAAACTCGCGGCGCTGTTCCTGCTCGTCCGGTTGACCGTGCACACCGAACAACAGCGGCTTCGCTGCATCCGCCTCGTGGTCTGGCCGACCGCTGGATTGTCGATAGTGGCGATCTTGCAGACGCTGGGTGTCGGACCTGTGCTGACGTTGCTGAGCGCGTTCTGGAATGCGAGCGCGAACGATGCCAGCGACCGCGGCACGGCGACTCTGGCGTCCTCGATCGCGACCGGCGATTACATCATCGTCGGGTTGGCACTCCTGCTGTACTGCGGCACTCGCGGAATCCTCGGCAAGTGGGAACGGATCGGGCTCGGCGTCCTGCTCGGTGCCGGTGTCCTCGCAAGCGGGCAGTTCTCGACCTGGATCTCCGCACTCGTGGGCGGGGTGCTGATCCTGCGCCGTTATCCCCAGGCCCGGCACCACGTGGCCAGGTTCCTGCCGATCGTGGGGATCGCCGCACTCGTCGGCGCGCCCGCGTTCCTCGGCCGCATGGCGGACTTCGCGCAGGGCTTCGCCGTGCCCCGCAGCTGGCTCGGCCGGTGGGACAACCTCACCACCTTCTACCTGCCGCAGCTGGCAGACGGACGCTTCGTCCTCGGGATCTCGCCGGACTCAGTGCTCACTGCCCCGGAGACCTGGCGGGACGTGATCTACCTCGAATCCGGTTACTTGCAGTTCCTTTGGGTCGGCGGGATTCCGCTGCTGGTCGCGTTCGTCTGGCTGTCGGTTGCGGTGCTGCGCGAGGCCCGCCGGCTGGCCCAGCGTCCGGGCTCGGTAGGGGCGTGCGCGGCAACGCTGGAGATCGCTTGGTGGATGGTCCTAGCCCTGTCGCTGATCGACATCCATCTAGTGGTCCGCGGGTTCGGCGATCTGCTGTTCGTTCTGCTGGCGATCATGTCTGGGAGGCTCAATGATGACCGGCGCAGCACTCAAGATCCTGCTCTCGATCGGTCTCGCGCAGCGTAGGAGACCAACGCCGACGGTGCGGGCGAAGCGCACGCCGGAACCGTTGACGCCCTCCGGTCGGCGACCTCGGTGGGAGCGGGCAATGGTGCGCGGGGTCGACGTGATCGGTGCATCCGTCGGGTTGGCCGTGCTTGCGCTGCCGATGCTCATCGTCGCCGGCATCATCCGCCTCACCAGCCGAGGCCCGGCGCTGTTCCGGCAACGCCGGGTCGGGCAGGGCGAAAAGCCGTTCACGCTCTACAAGTTCCGCACCATGCGCCTGGGGTGCAGCGACGAACCGCTGCGCGAAATGATCGCACGCGAGTTGCGCGGCGAGAACACCTCCGCCGACGGCAGTTTCAAACTGGACCGCGATCCGCGCATCACCTCGGTTGGTTCTTGGCTGCGGCGCACCAGCCTCGACGAGTTGCCGCAGCTGCTCAACGTGCTGCGCGGTGACATGGCGCTGGTGGGCCCACGTCCGTGCCTCGAATGGGAGGTCGCGATGTTCCCGCCGGAGTTCGCCGAACGCAGCACGGTGAAACCCGGGCTGACCGGGCTGTGGCAGGTCAGCGGCCGCAGCACGATGGGCACCTTGGACATGCTCCGGCTGGACCTGGTCTACGTGCGGTCCTGCAGCCTGCAGACCGACCTCGGCATCCTGGCCCGAACCCTGCCGTCGATGCTGCGCGGGGACGGTGCCCGATGACGACACTCTTCGTGGCCACCACGGGCGGTCACCTGGCCCAGCTGCACAGCCTGTCCGAGCGGATTCCCGCGGACGGTCCGGCGGTGTGGGTGACCAGCCGCAACGAGCAGAGCACGTCGATGCTGGCGGATCGGGACGTCGTATACGTCCGGCCGGTCGGATGCCGCAGCGTGTCGGGAGTTCTGCGGTGCCTGCCGATCGCGCACCGGCTGTGGCGTGCCCGGGGCATCACCCGGGCCATCTCCACCGGTTCCGGCATCGCACTCGGTTTCCTGCCCTACCTGGCCGCGCGCGGCGTGGAGTGCCACTACATCGAAAGCGCCGCACGGGTGAACAGCCCGTCACTGACCGGAAAACTGCTCCGCTGGGTTCCCCGGGTCCGGGTCTACACCCAGTACCCGCACGCTGCCGACCGCGGCTGGCGCTACGGCGGCAGCCAGTTCGACGTCTACCGGTCAACCACCGCAGACCGCCCGCGGGGAGACCGGTTGCGCGTGGTGGTCACGGTCGGTGCATCGACGTATCCGTTCCGCCGGATGATCGAATCTCTGGTGCCGCTGCTCGAGCCGGACGGTGCGCTGCACCAGGCGACCTGTCTGCCGGTCGAAGTTCTCTGGCAGACCGGTCCGGCGCCGGTGGACGACCTGCCTATCCAAACCAAGCCGTACCTGCCGATCACCCAGCTCGCGGAGGCGCTTTCGTCGGCCGACGTGGTGATCAGCCACTCCGGTACCGGGTCCGTGCTGCTGGCGTTCGATGCGGGGAAGGCCCCGGTGGTGGTCACCAGGGAGCGCCGGTTCGGCGAGGCGATCGACGACCACCAGCGCCAGCTCGCGACCGAACTCGGTCGCCGCGGCCTGGTACTGCACCGGGAACTCGGCGACATCACCGTCGATGACCTGCTAGCAGCTCGGTCCACGGCGGTGGGAACGCTGCGGGAGCCACCGCCGTTCCAGCTCTCCCGAACGTCTGCGAAGGCCCTGATGCGCAGCACCACACCCGAGATCGTCACCGTCGACCCACGGAAAGACTCGCGATGGGCCGAACTCGCCGCTGGTCCGCAGGGCAGCGTGTTCACCTCCCAGCCGTGGCTGGAGGCATTGTGCCGGACGTACGGTTTCACCATTGAAGCTCGCATCGCGGTGGACGCATCGGGAGCGGTAGTCGGCGGCTTTGCCTGGGTCCGCGTCCGGGACATCCGCGGAGAACGGCTGTGCAGCCTACCGTTCTCCGACTGGGCGGACCCATTCGCGCCCAACGAGACCGTCTGGCGCCAGCTCACCAACGGGGTCGTCGACCAGGGCGTCCCAATTGCGTTGCGGTGTTTGCATTCCGGAGTCCCCGTGCGGGATCCGCGACTGCACGAAACCGGTCGGCTCGCCTGGCATGCGACGCGGCTGGACGCTCCCCTACCCGAACTCCACCAACGGATCTCCTCCAACGCCCGCCGCAACATAGCCGCAGCCGAGCGGAACGGCGTCCGGATCAGCGCCGACACCGGTGTGGAAGCGCTGCGGAACTTTCACCGGATGCAGGTCCGGCTGCGCAAGCACAAGTACCGAATGCTGGCCCAGCCGGTGGAGTTCTTCGAGAACATCTGGGAGCAGTTCCACTCCGACGACTCGGTCGTGACCATGACAGCGCGCGTGGGCGACGAACTCATCGCCGCTGCGGTGTTCCTGCAGTGGAACGGTGTGCTGCACTTCAAGTTCGGTTCGTCATTGCAGGACCGGCTGCAACTGCGCCCCAACGACGCGATCTACTGGGCCGCGATCCGCTGGGCTGCGGATCGCGGGCTGCGGCTGGTCGACTGGGGTGTTAGCGACCTCGACCAGCCGGGGCTGCTGCGCTTCAAGCGGAAGTACGCCGACGACGAGAAGCAGGTCGTGACCTTGCGCTCACAACGCGGATCATCGACTGCACGTTCCGAAGTGGACGACCTGCTCGGCGAAATCACCGGTTTGCTCACCGACGAATCCGTCTCCGACGACATCACCGGAAAAGCCGGCTCCCTGCTCTACCGATATTTCTGCTAGGAGGCTTCATGCAGCGCGATGACCGATCAGCCCTGAACACGAAGCGCGCCGTTGCACCTCCACGGACGAACGCAGCCAGGAAAAGCCCGGAAGAGGTGATCGGAATGTCCGGTGCACGAGTTGTCATCGTGGGCCAGGGCTACGTGGGCCTTCCTGTCGCCATGCGCGCCTGCGAGGCCGGATTCGACGTCGTCGGTCTTGACGTCGACGAGGACCGCATCGATCTGCTCCAGAGCGGCAAGTCGTTCATCGACGACGTGGACGACGAGCGACTCGCGGCCGCTCTGGCGACGGGCCGGTACCTACCGACCACCGAGCACGCGGAACTGCGCGGTTTCGACTTCGCTTCGGTCTGCGTTCCTACCCCACTGCACGACGGCGCACCGGACCTGCGTTACATAGAAGAGGCCGCCCGTGCGTTGTCCACGCACATCTCGCCCGGCTGCTGCGTAGTGCTTGAGTCCACCACCTATCCCGGGACCACGGAGGAGATCTTCGTACCGATCCTGGAGACCGGTTCAGGACTGCGCGCAGGAGCCGACTTCTACGTCGGTTACAGCCCGGAACGCATCGACCCGAGCAACCCGACCTGGAAGTTCCACAACACGCCCAAGATCGTGTCCGGTGTGGATCCGGAATCGCTGTGCGTCGTCCGCGACTTCTACGACCAGCTGGTGGAAGTGACCGTTCCGGTGCCAGGCACTCGGGAGGCGGAACTGGCAAAACTTCTGGAGAACACCTTCCGGCACATCAACATCGCGTTGGTCAACGAACTCGCGGTGTTCTCGCACGGACTCGGGGTGGACGTGTGGTCAGTCCTCGAAGCGGCGGCCAGCAAACCGTTCGGGTTCATGCGCTTCTCACCCGGACCCGGGGTCGGCGGGCACTGCCTGCCGATCGACGCCTCCTACCTGTCTTGGCAGGTGCGGCGTTCCCTGGGACAGGAGTTCCGATTGGTCGACGTCGCCAACGACGTCAACGAACACATGCCGGACTACGTCGTCGCACGCGCCACGGAACACCTGAACCGGCGCCGCAAATCCGTGAACAGCAGCGCCGTCCTGCTGATCGGGCTGACCTACAAGGCGAACTCCGGTGACGCACGCAACTCCCCGTCGATGGCCGTGGCCGAGCGCCTCGACCGGCTCGGCGCCGACCTCCGCGCGGTCGACCCCCTTATCGACCCGGACGAAGTTCCGCCCCACGTGCGGCTGGTGGGGTTCGATGCCGACCAGATCTCCCAGTCTGACCTGATCATCGTGCTAACCGACCACGACATGCTCGACTGGGCGCTGCTGGAGCGCTACGCCGACCGCGTGCTGGACACCCGCAACCGCCTGCGCTCTCCGCAGGTGGAACGGTTTTGACCAACTCCGCGGCACGAACGAGCCCCCACATCCAACACAGAGGCGGAGACGACCGATGACATTGACCTGCCGGGAATGGGTTGCCGAATCCCGCTGGAGGCCGCTACACCACTGCCGAGGAGAAACGGACGATATTGTGGGACGACCAGGTCGGGGTCCCAGGGCGCGCTCTGGATATCGGATACGGCGGAGGTCGCTGGTCCCGCATGCTTGGGAACGAGGTTTGGACGGTCACCTGCACCGACGTGGACGACGACGCGATCCGCCTGTGCAGCGAGCAGGCACCGCATGCCCAATGCGTCCGTGTGAGCCCGCACGATAAGACGCTCCCGCCGGCGAACGCCTCGGTCTACCTAGATCTGCGGATCGAGCTCCTCGCGGCGGTTGCTGCGCCGGTACATGCCACCGACCGAACCGTCCGCCCCGGAGCAGTCGGCTCGCCCTGGCGGCGAATGTTCAGGCGGCGGTGACGCCGCTGTCGGTGGAGAGCACGGCACCGTTGATGTTGCGGGCCTTCGGTGAGGCGACGAAGCAGAACAGGGCCGCGACGTCGTCCGCAGTGGCCATCTCGATAGGGACAATTGCGGACTGTTGGCCCGAGGTGTCGTTGAGGCTGTTGCTTGCGGGGTTTCTTCGATGGTCCAGTCCGGGCCAACGTAGATGATCACCAGTCCGCTCGTACGGAGGTAGTCGGCCAGGGCCGCATCGTCGCCGGCGACGTCAGCCAGGCGGGCCCGGAGGGCGGCGAGTAGGTGGTCTTCCCTGACGTAGGTGTTCCTCATGGCCGGTGCCTGGTTGCGGGCGCTGGTATGGCCATGGCGGCAGCGGTAGCGGTAGCCCGGCCGGTTGTGTACCCAGTGCGAATCGAACCGCCGGTCGCACGCCCCGCACATGATCAGCCCCGCCAGCAGGTAGGCCCGGGTGTCTCCGTCCTGGGACTTCCTCGCGGCCCGAATACCCTGGACCGAACGAAACGTCGCTTCGTCGACCAACGCGGCGTGTGCGGGTGTGTTCGACACCGCCCATTCCTCAGCGTTCGTGCGGCCTCCCGCGCCGCCCGCACGGCGGGCGTCGCGGTGACTGCGGGCCGTGCTGTGCCGGTTCCACACCTGCCGACCGGTGTAGCGGGGGGTTGTCCAGGATCCCCGCCACGGTTGGCGTGATCCATGCTCTCCCCGAGCGGTGCGGGTTGCGAGCAGGGTCGGCACCGGACGGGCACGGCACCCCACGATCGTTGAGCTCCCGCGCGAGCCCGGCAATACTGCGCCCCGCGGCGCGCTGCTGGAAGATCCACCGCACCCACGGCGCCGTAACCGGGTCCGGTTCCAGCTGGTGCACTCGGCGACCCCACCGCGCGTGCGCCTGATTCGGATGCGGCCCCGCATCGACAAGCCGATACCCATACGGCGGCCGCCCACCCAGAAACCGGCCTTGTGCGCAGGCTTGCGTGCGCATGGCGGCCATCACCCGGTGCCGCGCCCGCAGCACCTCCCGCCGTGACTGCGAACCCAACAACAACATCAACGCCTGATGCGCCGGATCACCGAGATCAACCGGCCCGGCTGCCTCCGGTAACCACAGCTGCACGCCCTGCCCGGCCAGGGCGGCCATGACGTTCCGGAACTGGTTACCACAGAAGGCTCGCTCGTACTCCCCGACGATCACAGCATCGAAGTCGCAGTCCGCGCTCTGAACCGCTGCCAGCAGGGCTGCCGCGGATGGCCGCTTGGTCCAGGGCGACCGGCGCGAACAGCCCTCATCGAAATACTCGGCCACGATCACCCCGCGGCCGACGATCGTCTCCTCAGCCACCTCAAGCTGCCACCGACGCGACGTCTCACGATGCTGAAACTCCTTCGTCGACATCCGGCCGTAAAAGGCGAACCGCACCAACGCCTCACCACGACCACTCCCCCGATGCCACGGCCGGCGACGGCCGCGACCGGCCGCTCCGAATGGGTCTTCTGTCTCGGTCACTGCGCACCCCGTATCCAACACCGCCCGATAAGGCAGTGCTGGAACGTCGGCACGCAGCGCTTGTGACGCAGCACCAGCTCAAAATGACCCGAATAGCCACATGCCTGGGAAGGAGGCGACCAGGACGAGCGCGATGAACGCCGCGGCGGGCAAACCGAACAGTGCACCGATGCCCCAGCCAACCAGCGGGATGACCACCATGTTGGCGAGCAGAGCCAGCACAAGTAGCGGGACGTTGGTGAAGATTCCCCGCAGTGCCGTGATTGTAGCCCGCAGGCCGGCAGAGAACATGGTGGCCGCAATGAAGATCACGGTGACGGCGGTGAACAGCAAGCGAACGGTTTCCATGAGGCATTTCCCTCAAGCGGCGGAGCGCCTCGGGCAGTGCCACGGCGCGCGTTACCGTCCTCTCAGTCCTGGAGATCGCCGAGCCAGCGCAAGGCGCTCAGGCCCGGCAGGAAGCAGTACTCGCCGCCGCGAGTGACGACGAACCGCGGCAGTGGAGGCAGGCGCCGTCGCAGCGGCCGCTGCGGAATGGTGAAGCCGGTGACGCCGTCGTGGGATCCGGTGACGGGATCTCTGGCGCTGCCCCCGCCGAAGAAGACGCTGTCGTTCATCCACTCGGACTGAACGAATTCGAACTGCCGCCCGAGGTGGGCTCCGATGAACGCGAACATCAGGCCGCGGTCGGCCCCGTCGTCCTCCAGGACTCCTTCGGGCAGCGGCGGACCGTAGACGGTGCCGCGTCTGATCATGCGGTGCAGTCGCACTTCGCCCGCCACGGACGCGTCGCGGGGATTGGCCCGCCGGATGTGGCAGCCGCTGGGCGTGGTGAATCCCGCCGGATCGTCCCGCCCGTACAGAAAGGTGTTGCGGCGGTGCGGGTCGGCGCCCAGAGCGGGGTCGTCGTGCTGCGGAGAGAGCGCCAGCGGTGCACCGCTGCGCCAGCGTCCCATGATCTTGGCTGCCAGCAGTTCCTCGTCCTCGGGGCCGGTGGCGTTGTCCCGCAGGTAGCGCCGGAACTCGGCGACCCGCTGGTGAAGTTTGCGGAAGACCGCATAGCTGCCGTTGCGTCCCAAGACCTCCGGCTGCGGTGTCTGGATGCCGCCGATCTCGTCCCGGTAGCCGAGCACGAACTCGCCCGCCTTTAACAGCGCCTCCAGCTGGTTCGACCCGGCGATGCCGCTGCCCTCGACGGCCGGATGGCTGACGCCGTCGCGGTAGCCGAAATGCTCGGTCTCGGTGGGCAGCGCGTAGCAGTCCTGCCGCCAGATCGCGGTCACTCCGGGGAGCTGGTCATAGACGGGGCGGGCCCGGTCGAGGGCTGCCTCCAACCGCGTGGTGTCCGGCGCGACCGCCGTGAGCACCACGTGGACATCCGAGGTGCCCAGTGGCGCTTCCCAGTGCTCGGGGCCGCTCTCGCCGACATCACCCAGTGCCTTGGCCCGGGCGGCCATTCCCTGCCGGAACTCCCAGACGAACGTGTCCAGCGATGCGCGCGGCACGCCAAGAGCCTCCAGTCCGTGAAAGGCGACCGCGACACTTACCCACGTCTCTCCCAGGGGACTGACCGAGTCGGCGGCAGAAGTCACCACCGCGCTCGCGCGCCGCATCAGCTCCCGCCCATGCGCCCGGTCATCGATGCGGAACACCAGGTAGGTCGCCGCGTAGGGGGTCGGGCGAGGGCTGAGCACTCCGCGCTGAATGTCGTCGAGCTCCAGTCCGGTTCGTGTGGGCGCGCTCACGGTCTCGCCTCCTCTCGGCATTATTTCGTGACAAGGTTCCGCCAGAAATTCCGCAGACTCTCGTCGCCGCCGAACAGCGAACTGAAGATCGTGGAGTCCGCCAGCAGCACATCGGCGGCCCGCTCACCGCTCGGGGGCATCCACAGGAACACGTTGAACGCGGTGTTGCCGGCCTCGATGAACGGATGCGGTCTGGAGGTGTCGATCGGCTGCTGGGCAAGCAGGCGGATGACGTCCGGCTCGTCGCTCGTCACGGCGTAATGCGGAAGATGCTGGTGGAAGTTGAAGTTCGTCACCCCGTCCAGCCACCCTTTCGCATCCACGTCCCTGACCGCGGAGAACGGGGCGATCTGGTTCGGCGCTTGCACGGCGGGACGCAGTCCGTAGCGGTTCTCGACAGGCACCCCGAGGCCCTGCATCAAGCCCCGGACATAGCCGGCGAACCGCTGCTGGCGGGGAACCAAAGGATCGCCGTGATGGCGGTACTCCACCTCCCGCACCGCCAGATCGTCCGATGCCCCGACGTCGTGGTGAGGCCCCAGGACCAGACGGGCGTCCTCCCGCCCGAGGAAAGCCCGCAGCGCCTCGACCTCCCCAGGCCCGGGCTCTTGTCCCGTGATCATGTGATCCAGCCCGAACACGAACAAGGTGTCGGTGTCCGCCAGGACCCGCTCGTCGAGCGGTGTATGGAAACCCGCCTGATCGATGCGTTGGTATACCGGGACCGGATGTCCGGTGGCCTCCTCGACGAACCGCTGGAACGGCACCCAGGCCAAGAAGAACAACTCCAGTGATCCAGCGATGCCCTGCTGGAACTGCAAAGGGTCGGACCACTTCGGGTCCTCGTAAGCAGGCCAGGCCACCCGCCGGACCTCGGTCATGGTGGAGAACCGGTTGTCCAGCTCGGCCGAGTTCCTGCCCGCCTCCGCCGGATAGCTCCACGAGACGTAGATGCTCACCCGTCGCCGGCCAGGGGTGTGCTCGCGCGGGACGTGGTTCTGGTTGTAGGTGCGTGCGGTCTGGACCTCGCTCATCTCGGCTCCGATCCACAACGGGACAAGCCTGCGACAGCCCGCTCTCACTGCAGTTGGTCGAGCATCTCCGACAGGGCGCTCTTGATCCGCAGAGCCTTCTTGATCTCGTCGGCCGTGACGAACGGATATTCCCCGTACTCGATGAAGCTCGGGCAGTGATGTTCATGCACGAACCCGGCGAATGCCTCGGGGTTGGTCTTCCAGTCCTCGGGGAACCCTTCGAGGTTCTCGAAAGCCGTGCTCACCCCCGCCTTGCTGAAAAGAGCGACGGCGTCCTCGATGTACTTATCGAAATCGGTGTCGAAGATCCCCTGATACATAAACCGAGTGTCGTCGTCGAAGAGCACCCAGCGCAGGTAGTGCAGCTTCAGCGGCGCCAAAAAATACGGATCTTTCTCCAGCGCTTTGGCCAGGGTGTAGCCGTACTCACGCATCGCCTCGGCCCGGCCCGGCTTGACCTTCGCGACGATGGTGAACCCGTAACACGCCGGTGTCTTAGGAAAAACGGGGCCGTACTTCCCCTGCTCAAGATGGTCGGTCTCTTTGGGGATGACGGCCGCCTGCGGCTTGATCTCCATCTCTGCTCCTCCCGCCACCTACTGGCCGGGAACAACCTCTCCTCATCGTCCCACGCAGCCACTCCATCCGCCTCGCGACCAGCCGTCGGCAGCCTGGCCGGAGCCGGCTGCAGAGGTGGTCAAGGGCAGTTCCAGACGCTTGTCCATATGAGGGCTAGTTCGGCGCGGCCTCGGGGGCTGGCCTGCCGGAAGAACCAGTCGCCGACCAGCATGCCCGCCAGCACGATCACGAATGTCACGTTCGAGACCGCGGCCGCGGTGGGCTGCCGAACCCAGTCGACGGAGCCATCGGCCGCCACCGCCCGCTACGCACGAAAGATCACGACGCAGGTCTACCGTGTCATCAGTGCCTGAGAGCTCCTGAATACTTATCAGCCACGCCACCGAGACACCAAGATCCCACATGTGGCTGAGGCCAGAATCGACCTCCAGATAACGAAGGTGATCGCTCCCGTCCAGACCACGACCATTCCCCAACCTTCAGACAGTTCCGGCTTTGATCGAGGGCTTGCCCAGGGCGGGTCTTCGTCGATGGCAGTGGACTGATGGGCCCTGTGAGGAGCCCTCCTCTACGGTTGAGCCCTTCCGCCCCAAGCAAGCCACGGGCCGGTTTCCCGGCCCGCCGATCCTGCGACATGCCACGGCGTGCGAGGCAGGGGCCAAAGTCCCGTCCGGTGTTGCCCTGAGCGGGGTCGTCGGGCTCATCGACGCTCGGGTTTCGGTTCTTTCGTGACCACCGCAGCGTCATGACCGACCGAGCTATGCGCCGTCGTTGCCATCGCGCAGGGAATGGATCATGCTTTGCAGGATCCGGAACGCGCCTGACTGCTCGGTCTCGGTCATGCCGGCCAGCATTCTGACCTCGACGGACCGGACCGCTACGGTCGCCTTCTCGAGGCTCCGTCGGCCGCGAGGCGTGAGCCGCGTGGGAAGAACCTTCCCGACGGGTGCCTCCGCAGGCCTGGTCACGTGGCCCTCTCGTTCCAGGGCCTGGAGCAGCACGTTCATCGACTGCCGTGTCACGAACGCGCCCCGCGCGAGCTCGGAGTTCGACAAGCCCGGTCGTTGAGCCAGCAGTTCGAGGCAGGAGTAGTGCGTCACGCTCATCCCGAGCGGCCGCAGCACCTCTTCCATGGCTGCGCGCAGGGCACTTGACGCCTCTTTCAGCAGGTAGCCCAGTGATTTGTTCAGGTCGACGCCGACACCGTCTTGACTCATGTCAGTATTCTGACATAGATTGACCCGTGTCAGAAAGCTGACACGAAGAGAAGGAGCATCATCTTGCCCGTCACCGGCCCCGACTTCATCTCGCTCCAAGCGCGCGACCTCGACGCTTCGCAGGCGTTCTACGAGCAGTACCTCGGCCTCGTCCGCTCGCAGGCGGGACCTCCGCACGCCGTCGTCTTCGAGACGAAGCCGATCGCCTTCGCACTCCGCGACGTCGTTCCCGGCACCGATCTCGCATCCGTTGCTCAGCCCGGCATCGGTGCCGCGATCTGGCTCCACGCCACAGACGTCCAGGCCATTCACGATGCTCTCGTCGCCGACGGTCACACCATCGTCGCCGCACCGATCGACGGCCCCTTCGGTCGGACATTCACCTTCGCCGACCCCGACGGCTACCAGATCACTCTCCACGACCGCACCTGAGGCGAGCACCCTGGCTTTTGGGGCTACCGGGACACTCGGTCGCCACGTCCTGGACGCGCTAGTCGCCCGGGGAATCAGTCCCGAAACGATCACCGCGGTCGGTCGGAATCAATTGCGCCTCGGGGCACCTGCTTCCGCCGGGTTCGGCGCTGCTGCCGTCGATCTGTCGGATTCAGTCGGCGTCGCAGAACTGGTTGCCAGGCACTCTGACATTGTGTTGATCTCGGGCAGCGACCCGAATCGCCTTGCTCAGCACGAGTCGGTCATCGAGGCTGCGAAGAACGCGAATGTCCGACACGTCTACTACACCAGCGGAATTCGAGCCGACGATGACCGAACTTATGGGGAGGTAAACCGGTCAGGCAGTTCACAGCGTGGGCCACAATCACCGGCGACAAGCCTTACCAGGTCCATGTCAGCGACGACTTTCGGCCATGGCGGCTTGCGGTTACATTTCACGCTTGCGAGCGAGTGGATGCGAAGCCACTTGTCGATCAGTTGTCTTTTGTCACGGACCCCGCTCATTGGGGTGTGCCATTTCGCCGTGGATTGTTTCACATTCCGCGGCGGGATTTTTCGACGATCACCGCGCACATGGTCGCGCGTGAAGATACAGAGGCCCAAAACCGTCGGCGAACGATGGGCGAGTGAGGTCAGCGCATACGAAGTACACCTTTACCCGCTGATCCCTCAGACCGTACCGAAATCGATCGATTCCGGTACGGTCGCCCGGGGCGTGGCCTGGCTGATCCGTGTCAGAAAACTGACACGAAGAGAAGGAGTATCATCTTGCCCGCCATTGGCCCCGACTTCATCTCGCTGCAAGCGCGTGACCTGGACGCTTCGCAGGCGTTCTACGAGCGGGCGACGCCATCCTCACCCTCCTAGACGTGGAGAAGCCTCCCGTGCATCTCCTGCTCGGCTCGGACGCGCTACGCCTGGTCACCGCCGGGCGCCAACGCGTCCAGGACGACTTCGACGCCTGGGAGAAGCTCAGCCGCTCCACCGACTCCACCGAAGGCGGAGTAACAGTCGCCTGACACTGGACAATTCACCAAGACAGCGGCCGGTAACGGCGCTGTGGCTACCGACCCACCCGGAGACAGCGACAGCGCCACATCCGACACATGATCAACGAAACGCCACACGTCCGCTCATCAGCGTAAGGCGTTCTGTGTCAAGCAGATCGTCGGTGCCTCGTCCGGCGCGGTCCCCCGTCAGCCGACCGCGCCGGACTTCTCCTGCTCGCCGCGGGAACCGATCTCCGAGGCCCACCGACTGCGGGAGTATCTGTCTGTCGAGGGCTGTCTGGAGCAGCGGAACGAACCGCACTCGTTGGCCCTGCAGCCACCAGATCATCTGGACCACGGTGAGGTGCAACGCCACACCGACCGCGACCCCGGCCCCGAGCCCGAGCAGGAGTTGCCAGCGGGGTGTCCAGGTGGGGATGTCCCACCAGCGCAGGTCACGGCTGCTTCCCATGTGCTCGGCGATCCAGGACAGCCATCGGGTGGCGTGGGCGTGTTCGGCCGAGTCGGGGTAGGCCAGGGTGAGGGAGCGTGCGAGCAGGTGCTGCAGAAGTGCGTCGGGGTCGGGGTGGGTGCCGGTGTCGAGCAGGTCGGCGGGATTGCTGTCCTTTTGGGTGTAGGCGTCGCGGGCCAGGCTTAGGGCCAGCGGGGTGGTGAGCGTGCGGGCGGCGACGCTGTCCGGGTAGTCGCGCAGGTGGTCGGTGACCTGCTGCCAGGCTCGGCGGTCTTCGCCGAGTTGTTCGGCAAGCATGAACGCCGTGGCGTCCTTGACGTCGACAGGCAGGACGTCGATGACCGCGGCCCCATACAGTCGCCCGCCGGCCAGAGCGGCCTGGTACTCGGCTGGGTGGCTGGTCAGCACAATCTTGAGTCCGGCGGCCTCGCGGTCGATCGAGTTCAGCGCCGCTCCTTGGATAGCGGGGAGCATCTCGTCCAGGCCGTCGAGGAACAGCGCGACCCGATCCAGTTCTCCTGAAGCCCCGGCGAAGTACAAAGTGTTGTGTTTGTCCTGGTCACAGCGTTGATCCACGGCACCGAGGAAGGCACTCACGCTCTTGTGAGCCTGCGATTGCACGCCTGTGACCAGCGGTAATGCTCCACCTTGCGCCTAATCGGGGCTTCAGGAGAACTGGGCCTAGTACTCGTTCCCGGTCGGCGTGAGTCGCCTCCAACAGCGGGATCGCCCGACCCCATCACCCGGTCACCGGCCGGGCAGCTGCCACAGCCGTATCGTGCCGTGGGGGTCCCCGGTCGCGAGCATGCCGTCCGGGCCGAACGCCACGGCGGAGACGCCGTGCATCGTGGTGCCGATCTGCTTGCCGGTGTCCAGCTCCCAGACCATGAGGGTGTTGGCGTTGGTGGTGGCGAAGTGGGCGCCTTCGGGGCTGAACGCGATCGTGCTGATGTGCTCGCTATCGAAGGTGACCGGTCTGCGGGTCTGGTTGTGGCTGACGATGTCCCACCACCGCATGATTCCCCCGCTGTCCACGGTCGTCAGCACATCGCCGTTCGTGCTGAGCGTGAAGCCGTAGGCGTACTCGCCTTCTGGCAGGGCGATCGGGTCGCCGAGCCGCCGCTGCCCCGCCACGTCCCACATGGACAGATAGTTGCGGTTCCCGGTCGGGCCTACGACGACGAGCGTGCGGCCGTCCGCGCTGAACCCGATGGCTTCCCCATTGGTGCCGAGTCCGTCGATCGGCCTGCCGCCCGCGACGTCCCACACCCGCACTGTTCGCGAGGCGACCTGCCCGACCGTGACAGCCATGATGCGCCCGTCCGGGCTGAAGATCGGATCACCGAAGTCGTTGTCGCCCATGGCGGCGACGAAGGGCCTGCCGCGCTGTCTGCCGCTGGCGAGATCCCATTGCTCCACGACGACAGCGGTCTCGTCCTTGACCCGCGTGGTGGTCAGTGTGCGCCCGTCCGCGCTGAACACCGGGGAGCCGATTCCGTCGAAGGTCCCGATGATCTGTCCGACCTGTTCCTGGCTCTCGACATGCCACGACTGCGCGGTCTCGTCATCGAAGCGGGCGGTCAGCACGGTCCCGTCCGGGTTGAACGCCAGCCCTTCGACCTCCGAGGTCCCGGTGATCTCCCCCACCTGCTCGAACGGCGGCACGGCTGGACTGCTCTCCGCTGGTGCGTCCATCGGCGGCTCGGTCGACGACTCCGACTCGGTCGATGGCTCGGTCGCCGACTCCGACGGCCACGACACCCAGCTCACAACCCCGGCCACCGCCACAACGACGACCAGCGCCACGATCCGAAGCCAGCGACGGGACGACCCTCGCCGGGCGACCAGCGTCGCGGGCACGGCAGCGGGCCTGTCCACGATCGTCGAGGTGGGTGCCCGCCCTTCGACGATCACGGTAGCGTCCTGCCCCGGCTCGAGGAACTCAGCGATCTCCGCCTGCCGCCGCACGATCAGCCGGTGCACCGGCTCCGGCCACGGCTGGGCCGACGGCGCGAGCTGCCCGATGGCCGACAGCAGTTCCGCCGCCGTCGGCCGGGCGGCGGGATCCTTGGCCAGGCACGGTTCGGCGAACCGCCGGACCGCGTCCGGCACGTCCGCGAAGTCAGGGTCGAGCCGGACAACGTTGTTCAGTGTCTGAAGAGTGGCGGCCCCGGCGAACGGGCTGGCCCCGGTGGCGGCGGCAACGACGACGGACGCCAGCGAGAAGACGTCTGCCGCCGAGGTGACCGTGACCCCTTCTGCTTGCTCGGGCGACATGAACGCGGGTGACCCGACCAGCCAGCCGGTCCGGGTGAGCTCGTCGTGCCTGCCCTCGCTGACCGCCCGGACGATGCCGAAGTCGATGACACGCGGCCCGTCGTCGGTGACCAGCACGTTGGACGGCTTGAGGTCCCGGTGCACCAGCCCGGCCCGGTGGATGTGCGTCAACGCGGTGGCCAGCCCAGCGGCGAGCCGCAGCACCGCGGCCTCCGGCAACGCCCCGACCGACGAGAGCGTGTCGTGCAGCGTCGGCCCGGATACGAAAACGGAGGCGAGCCAGGGCGTCGGCGCGTCCGGATCGGCGTCGACGACGGCGGCGGTGTAAGCCCCGGACACCGCCCGGGAAGCCTCGACCTCCCGCCGGAACCGGGCCCGGAACCCGTCGTCCTCGGTGAGCTGCTCGTGCACGAGCTTCACGGCGACGAGCCTGCCGTCCGGCCCGCTGCCAAGCAGTACCCGTCCCATGCCGCCCCGCCCCAGCTCGGCGAGCACCCGGTAGGGCCCGACCTCGCGAGGCCCGGCATTTCCCAACGTCCTCACAGCCACCTCAACCCCCATCACCGCCACGGATGCCAGATCCATGATCCCGAACCCACCGGCGGACCGACCGAGGTGGCCCTTTCCGGACAGCGGGGATGAACACGGCGTCGGCATGTCAGACGTCGGAGGGGTGGAGACCACCGCACTCCGCCCGTTGACCGCCGACGTCCCCACCCCGCGTGGACTGCCCGCGGTGACCTGGACATCGCTTTGTTCCCGGACACCCCCCGAGGTCATCGAGACGCTGCTGTCGGGTCTGTAACGGGAACGGCGCCTCTCTGTGTCAAGTGGCTCTTGTATGGTTGGTGGTGGCGGGCCTGGTAAGTGACTTGTCCGAAGTGCTGATGTGCGGGGTGTCAGTCAGCCGCGCTGGACGATAGAGCCGCCCCCGAGTGTCCTGCCGGGCCCGCCGCCAATGTCAGGTCGGCATCGTGGAGAAGTTGGCGGTAGACGGTGTCGGAGAGGCGCCTTTTCAAGCACCGCATGGCTTCTTTATGGCTCTTTCCCCCCGCGCGCTTGCGTCGATAGTAGGCGCGGCCTTCGGTGTTGTGGCGGATCTGGCTCAACGCCATCATGTGCAGGGCATGGTTGAGTTGGCGGTCCCCAGCGCGGGAGAGCCGGTGGCGTTTCACGTCGCCGGAGGACACCTCGATCGGCGCGGTGCCGGTGTAGGAGGCGAACGCCGCTGCGGATCGGAACCGGTGCACGCTGCCGACCCGGGCCAGGATCGTGCCGGCGAGCCCGGTCCCGATGCCGTAGAGCTGGGTGAGTGTGGTGCCGGTGTGCTCGACCGTGGTGGCGATGTCGGTGTCGGCGGTCGTGATTCGCCGGTCGAGACGACGGACCTCGGCTACCAAGTCGGTTGCGAGACGGCGCAGCGTGCGCCCCGCGACGTCGCGTGGCCGAACTGTGCGCAGCAGCTCAGCTGCGATCTGGGCCGTCAGTTGGGTGGTGCGCCCGCGGGGATGAGTTTGGTGAGCAGCACATGCAGGCGGTTGATCGTCTGCGTGCGCTGCTTGATCAGGTCGTCGCGGTGTTCGACCACTGCGCGCAGCGCGGTGATCGCCTCGTCGATGCTGGTCGACCGCAGGCCGGTTGCGGTCAGCGCCGCGATCCCGACCGAGATCGCGTCCGCGTTGTCGTTCTTGCGGCCATGACCCGTCGACAACATTCGTACTCTGGCGGCCAGTTTCGCCGGCACGTCAACGACGTCGATGCCGTCAGTACCCAGCCGGGTGGTCAGCGGCGCCCCTAACCCGGTCGCTCCCTCGATCGCCCACGTCACCGCCGGCCAGCGGCGGGCAAAACGGCGCAGCTGTCGGTATCCGTCGCGGCTGACTGGGACCCGCACTGTCGCCAACGGTTGTAATCCCGAGTTCACCGCGGCCGCGGTCCACGACGCCTTGTGCGGATCGATCGCGATCACAACGGACTCGGCCTGCATGACCGGCTGTGCCAAGAAAAACCTCCTCGATGTGAACCGCTATGAAAGCGAGGAGGGCACACCAACTTTCGGCTACGCAGGCCTCTCTTCAGCCACTCCACGCCAGGCGGCGACGGCCGGGCTGCAAGCCGTTCGCGAGTCAACCCATGAGGGTGACAGGTGTTTCCCGAGCCAGGCCCGGCCACCGCCTGAGGAGATCATGGCTGCAGACCACGCTCCCTGTCGATATTGAACAAGTTGGTGTTTCCGGCGTGTTCGGTTAGTAGGTTTCAGCAACCGGTCAGCGGTCACTGAAGGTGATGGCGAAGGCGTTCAGGACTGGTTTCCAGCGCATCGTCCACCGGGTGCGGCCTGTCCCGGTGGGGTCCAGGCTGCGGGTGACAAGGTACAGGCACTTCATCGCTGCGCGGGTTCAATGGGTTAGCGCAACACCTTGTCTGCTGCGAGGTGTTCGTGATGGGGCGTCCTGCGTTGCCGTTGCAGTTCCAGCGCCAGTTTTGGTCGATGATGCGGACCGGAGTTGTGCTCGACGACGCGGAGGCCGTTGTCGGCGTGTCGAAGACGGTCGCCTGGAGGTGGTTCCGCGAAGCTGGCGGCGTGATACCTGTAACCGCTCCGGCGGCCGTGCCGAGGCGCAGTATTCACGGCTGTCTTTTGCCGAGCGTGAGGAGATCAGCTGTCGCCGCGCCGCGGGTGACGGGATTCGTGCGATCGCCCGGGCATTGGGGCGGTCACCGTCCACAGTGAGCAGAGAATTGGCACGGGGCACTGTCCGCCGCAAGACCGGATACCGGGCATCGGTCGCGCAGGCTCGAGCCGATGTTCGTTCCGCGGCGACCGAAGGTCTCGAGGCTGGCGCGGAATGACCGGCTCCGCGAGCATGTCCAGCAATCTCGACGTCGTAGTCGAGGAAGGGAATGAACTCTTCCCATGCGTTGCGCCACAAGCGGATCAACGCGCTGTGCTGCTTGCCCCACTTGTCCTCCACCTCGTCCAGGGCGAGGGCCGCGGCGTCCGGGTTCGGGGCGGTGTAGATCGGTTTCAGGTCCTTTTTCAGCCCGTCCCAGTGCTTTCGTGACACGAGGCGGAAGGAGTTGCGGATCAAGTGGATGATGCAGGTTTGCACGATGGTTTGCGGCCAGACGTTTTCCACGACCTCGGGCAGGCCTTTCAACCCATCGCAGACGAGGAAGAACACGTCTTTGACGCCACGGTTTTTCAGGCCGACCAGGACACTCATCCAGAACTTCGCGCCCTCGCCACCGCCGGTGCCCATCGTCAGGCCCAGCACGTCCTTGCGGCCATCCAGCGTGACCCCGATCGCGGCGTAGACGGGCCGGTTGGTCACCTGCCCGTCGCGGATCTTCAAATGGATGGCGTCGATGAAGATCGCGGCATAGACCGGATCCAGCGGACGGTTGGACCATTCGTCCATCTCCACGACGACGGCGTCGGTGATTCTCGAGACCGTTTCCTTCGACACCGACGCGCCGTAAATGTCGGCGAAGTGAGCGGAAATCTCGCCCGTGGTCAGCCCTTTCGCGTACCGCGACAACACGATCTCGTCCACATCACCCAGGTGCCGCTGCCGCTTTTTCACGATCTGCGGCTCGAAGGTGCCCTCCCGGTCCCGCGGTACCGCGATCTCGACCTCGCCGACCGCGTCCGAGACCACCGTTTTCGTCCGCGTCCCGTTGCGGATGTTCGACGAGTCCCGTTCCGGATCGGCCTGGTTCTTGGTATGCCCGAGGTGCTCGGTCATCTCCTCGTTCAGTGCCGTTTCCAGCACATTCTTGGTGAACAGCTTCAGCAGCCCATCCGGGCCGGTCAACTCCAGACCCTGCTCCCGGGCCTGGGTCACCATCGCCGCCGCTGCGGCCTGCTCCGGCGACAACTGACGCCCCTCCTGCTTCTCACTTTTACGCGGACTCACAGCGTCCGATGTCATCACTCACGGTGCCCATCCCGCCCGACTTCCGCCCGCCGTGTCGAGCCGGAAACACCGCTCGCCGCACAGTCCTTACCTGTGCTGCAGCGCTGGTCAGTTCAGGGAGTAGAACTCGTGCCCTCGGGCGAGCACGAGTTGCGGGTGTCGGAGGTGCGCGAGGGAGGTGAGGGGGTCGCGGTCGACCACGATCAGGTCGGCGGAGTATCCGGGCTGCAGCTGTCCGACGTGGTCGGCGATGCCGAGTGCTGTGGCGCTGATGGTTGTTGCCATGTCGATGGTCCGCTCGTTGGGGAAGCCGAGGTATTCGAAGAGTTCCATGGTTCCCACGAAGTCGTCGAACCAGGACCCTGGCAGACCTGCGTCGGTACCGATGATCAGCGGCACGCCGAGTTCCGCGAGCCAGACCAGTCGCCCGTACATTGCCTCCGTTCCTTCTGGGCCTAGCCGTTCCATGATCGAGCGCCAGTTCCCGCTCAATGCGGTGCAGGCGTAGATGCCTTTGTCGGCCATCTGTTTCGCGACGTCGTCACGGCGATCTGGCCCGTTGGCGCTCTGCCAGGAGCAGTGCTCAATGGTGGAGACTCCGGCGGCGACCGACGCGGCGATCGCTTCGGTCCCGTGCGCGTGGGCGGCGACCGGCAGCCCGAGCTGGGACGCTTCTTCCACGATGATCGCCAGCTGTTCCGCGGTGAATTGCGATGCCCACATCGGCGGCGAGCTCGGGGTGATCTGGCCGCCGGAGGCCATGACCTTGATGATGTCCGCGCCCAGTGCGGCGTTGTGTTGTACCAGGTGGCGGATCTCGGCTTCGCCGGAGACCGTCCCTCCGAGGAAGTGGCAGTGCCCATCGGGGATGGTCAGCGGCGCTGCTGCTGCGAGGATGCGAGGACCTGGCAGATCGTTGCGTGTGATGGCATCGCGGAGGCGGATGGACAGGCCACCGCGGTCACCGAGGTCCCGGACGGTGGTGATGCCATTCGCGAGCGCTTGTTGTGCTCGCCCGGCCATGCCGAGAAGCAGGTCCGCGTCCTCGGTCTGCTGCACCGTGTCGAGGAATTGGGGGCTGGTGTCGAAGCAGAGATGAACGTGACTGTTGATCAATCCGGGCAACACGGTGGAGTTCGGAAAGTCCCGGCGCCGTGCTTGCGTGTCAGCTCGCTGCTCGACGTGGTATCGAGGCCCAACCGCCAGAATGATGTCGTCTTGAACCAGGACCGCGCCGTCCTGGATTCGCTGTTGAGCTGGCCCGATGAGCACCTGCTTGGCGCTGATCAGCTGCTGCACGTCGTCATCCTTTCCGCGCTGTTTGAACATTTTCGTTTCGTTGACAAGCCCCGTAGTTGGCGGCTTTTCGGAGCTGTGGGCTCGCTCGGCCGGGCAAGACTGCAGGTCGGGGCCGCACTAATCATCCTCGGTGGGATTCAAGGCGGAAGACCGCCGTCGTGCCGGTATGGGCGCGATTCTCACTGACAGTGGCGCTTGGCGAGAATGGCCATGCCATTGAGCTGGTCCCGAGCGCGTTGACGTAGGTGTGGATGACCCGGGCCGCTTCATAGCCCTCGACGAGAACCGCGCGATACGCAGGATGTTCATCGCGCTCGATTTCGGCCTGGCCGACGGACAGCAGGTTGCGGACCCAATCGCGCCGGCAATGCGGAGAACACACATACCGTCGGCCGTTGAGCTGGATGACCGCGATCGGAACTGTCCGGATCTCACCAGTGGTACGTCCCCGGACAGCGAGAACACGCAGGACGTAGCGGCGTTCTGCGTAGACGGCGGACTTCTGTGCCCGGATTCTGCCGATCATGAGCGCGTTGCGTTGCCGTAGCCCTGTGTCCTGCGGGGAATCGATGCCGGAGTTCGTCCGTGGTCCGACCGGTGGCGAAAGGGCGGGGGTATCTATCGGCTGACGGTCAGCGTGGTGCTCTGCGTCGGGCGAGGGAACTGACCGTGGCCGAGTTGTGGACGGTGAAGGAGACGGTTCCGGGGAGGAAACGGTCCTCCGACCACAACAGGGGTGCGCCGGTGGGGTCGGTGGCCCGGCGGACTTCGCGGAGAAGGCCGGTGCCCTCGGCACAGCCCAGCAGGTGGGCGTCGGTCTCATCGGCAGCGACGATGTCGATGGTGTGCTCACTGTCTGCGAAGACGACGCCGGACGCATCGAGGGCGCCGGTGTGCGAGAGCGAATCCGGCGCCAGGGCTTCGATGACCTCGCCGACCCGTACCGGGTAGACGGTGCGTTCAAGCATGACCGGAACGCGTCCGAGGAACCTGAGACGGAGCACTTCGGTGATGTCGTTCCCCGGATTGAGCTGCAGGCGCTCTCCCTCAACCGCAGTCGCTGCGCGAACGCGAGCATGGATGGTCCGGGCGCTGGGCTCCTCGCCCAGGGAGCGTGCCCAGTTGGTGAAACTCAGCAGTTCATGGAAGCTCTGAGTACGCGCGGTCCCCAGGATCACCCGCCGGGTTCCCCTGCGGGAGGTGACCAGCCCATTCGCTCGAAGCAGCGCCAGGGCATTGCGAACGGTGCCACGGGAGACCCCGTACTGTTCCGCGAGACTCTCCTCGCTGGGCAGGCGCCCGTCGTTGCCGAACCTTCCTGCCTCAATCGCGCGACGCATGTCGGCTGCCAACTTTTGATACCGAACGGCACCTGCCCCGCTCCGCTTGCCGTTCCCTTCGGCTGTTTCGCTGACCATCCGCCCAAGTTACCCCGTTGCGCCTCTTTGCCGTGCGGCTGCACGTTTTTCCATCGACTGCCCGCCGACAGTTCCTCCTCTCGCACCCATCCGTTCACCGGTATGACACCCAGCCCGGCGACAGTGGTAGCCGCAACTTGTATAGCCAACTTTAGGGGACTTAGATGAAGGCGACCCTCCGTCGCGCCAGCGCCATCGGTGCCGCGGCCCTGCTGCTGTCCGGGCTGGCCGCGTGTTCGTCCGGGAATGGCGCCTCCGACTCAATGGATGGCGCCACTAACTGGCGCACCGTGACCTCGGTCGAAGAAGGCGGCGGCATGGATGCCCTGATCGCCGCTGCGAAGAAGGAAGGGAAGCTGAACGCCATCGCGCTTCCGAAGGACTGGGCCAACTACGGCGAGGTCATCTCCACCTTCGAGAAGAAGTACGGCGTCAAGGTTGAGGTCGAGAACCCGGATGCCTCCAGTCAGGACGAGATCACCGCAGTGTCTTCCCGCAAGGGCCAGGAACGCTCGCCGGACGTCATCGACGTCGGGCACGATTTCGACGTCGCTGCCGCGAAACAAGGCCTGCTCGCCCCGTACAAGGTGACGTCCTTCGGCAAGATCCCGGACTCGCAGAAGGACGCCACGGGTCTCTGGTACAACGACATGGGCGGCTACGTCTCCATCGGCTGCGATGCCGGTCGCGTGGCGAAGTGCCCCACCAAGTTCTCGGAGCTCCTGGACCCGCAGTACAAGGGCAAGGTCGCGCTCACGGGCAACCCGGTGGAGTCCGCTTCCGCTTTCGGCGCCGTGTTCGCCGCCTCTCTCGCGAACGGCGGGTCCTTCGACAACATCCAGCCCGGCATCGACTTCTTCGCGAAGCTGAAGCAGGCCGGCAACTTCAACCCCGTCGAGGCGACACCCGCGACGATGGAAAAGGGCGAGACGCCCATCGCCGTCGTCTGGGACTACCGCAACGCGGCTTATTCCGATGAGCTGAAGGCCAAGGGGATTGAGTGGAAGGTCACCATCCCCGAAGACGGAGTTTTCGCCCAGTACTACTCCCAGGCGATCGTCAAGTGGGCGCCGCACCCGGCCGCCGCTCGCCTGTGGCAGGAATTCCTCTACAGCACCGAGGGGCAGAATCTCTGGCTGAAGGGCTACGCCCGCCCCGTGCTGCTGCCCGCCATGGTCGCCGACGGCACGGTGGACAAGAGCTCGCTCGACCGCCTGCCCCAGGTCAATGAGGACAAGGTTTCCTTCCCGACGGAGGCTCAGGGCCAGGCGGCCAAGACCGCAGTATCCAATGGCTGGGCGAAGGCCGTCTCCTGATGACGACTGCCACACCCACCGTCATCGCCGATGCGCCCAGCGTGTCCCGGCGCCAGGAACCCCAGGCGCCCCGGTGCCGACGCCGCAGGTCTGCCCCCGGCTGGCTCGGCGTCGCCCCTCTGATGGCCTTCGCCGTGATCGTGCTCGGCCTGCCCGTGACGGCCATGGCCGTCGGCTCAGTCACCATCACGACTGACACCGGCGCCACCGAGTTCACCGGGGCCAACTTCGCCGCCTCCTTCGACGGCCCGTATCTGGAGAGCCTGCTGGGGAGCGTCAAGCTCTCCGCGCTCTCCGCCTTCATCGCGACCGTCGTCAGCCTGCCGATCGCCTATGCCATCGTCACCTCGCGTTTCCGCGGGTTGCGCGAGGCGGCGCTCTCGGCTTCCGGTGTGATCGCGAACTTCGGCGGCGTACCCCTCGCCTTCGCCTTCGTCGCCACCCTGGGCAATGCCGGAGTCCTCACCGGATTCTTCGGCCTCTCGGACAAAGGCTGGAGCCTGTATTCCTTCTGGGGACTGGCGATCGTCTACCTGTACTTCCTCATCCCGCTCATGGTGCTCACCTTGACGCCGGCACTGGACGGCCTCAAACCCCAATGGCGGGAGGCCGCGCACAACAACCGCGCCACCGGCTTCCAGTACTGGCGGCATGTGGCCTTCCCCATCCTGTTCCCGACGCTGCTCAGCGGCTTCGTTCTGCTGTTCGGCAGCGCCTTCAGCGCCTACGCGACGGCTGCCGCCATGGTGGGGAGCTCCATCCCTCTGGTGACCGTGAAGATCGCCTCGGCATTGACGGGTGACGTCCTCGTGGGCCAGGGCAATGTCGCCCTCGCACTCGGCATGGACATGATCATCGTGGCCGGGATCGTCATGGGCATTCAGCTCCTGCTGCAGCGAAGGAGTTCGAAATGGCTGTCCTGACCGGCTCACGTTCGGTACCGACCAAGGGATCCCGACTCGGCCCCAACGTCGCCCTCATCGCCGCCGGGGTCTACTTCCTGGTCCCGATCCTCTGCGCACTGGCCTTCACCTTCGGGCTCGGCGACTCTCGCCAGACGCCCAGCCTGGACGCCTACACCGCGATCTTCACCACCGAAGGGCTCGCTGGAAGCCTCGGCCTGACACTGCTCCTGGCAGCCGCCACGATCCTGCTCGTCTTCGGCCTGCTGCTCCCGGCCCTGCTCGCCGTACGCCTTTCCGTTCCCCGCGCGAAAGCCGTGGTCGCCGTCGTCTGCATGCTCCCGCTCGTCGTCCCGGCGGTGGCTCTCGGCGCCGGAATCACCACGGTCCTGCGCTGGGGAACCGACTGGCTCTACGACACTCCGGGGTTCCCCGTGCTTGCTGCCCTCCAGCAGCCCGGTTTCCCGTTGATCCTGGTGCTTGCCTATACGCTCATGGCCCTGCCCCTGGCCTACGTCACCATGGAATCCGGACTGAGCGCGATCGACCTGAAGGTCCTGGTCGAGGCCGCGCGGTCCTGCCGGGCGTCCTGGCCCCGGGCCCTGTTCCTCGTGATCCTCCCGAACCTCCGGGAGGCCTTGCTGAACACCGCCTTCCTGACCATCGCCCTGGTCCTCGGGGAATACGCCGTCTCCGCACTGCTCGGCTTCCAGCCCTTCGCCGTCTGGACTGTTGCGATCAGCGGTGCCCACGCCCAGCTGTCCGTCGCAGTCTCCATGGTCGGCCTGATCGGCACCTGGCTCATCCTCCTTGCGGTCGCGAAGCTCGGCCGCTCCAAAGCGTCCAAGGAGTCTCAATGACGCCCACCATCGGCTCCCGGCCCCCAGCTGCCACCGGCAGCTCGGGCCTGGAATTCCGCGAACTGCGCCGATCCTTCGGCGCCACCACGGCCCTCGACGGACTCAGCCTCACGATCAACCCCGGCGAGATGCTCGCCCTCCTCGGCCCTTCCGGCTGCGGGAAGACCACGGCACTGCGCATGGTCGCCGGTTTCGAGCACCCCGACTCCGGCGAGGTCCTGGTGGACGGCAGCGACATCACGGGTCTCCCCGCACACCGCCGTGACGTCGGCATGGTGTTCCAGTCCTACAGCCTCTTCCCCCACCTCACCGTCGCCGACAACGTCGCTTTCGGAATGCGCATGCAAGGCGTCCCCAGCGCAAAGCGCCGGGCCCGGACCCACGAACTCCTCGAACTCGTCGGACTGCCCACCCAGGCCGGCCGCTACCCGCAGCAACTCTCCGGCGGCCAGCAGCAACGGGTGGCCCTCGCCCGTGCCCTCGCCCTGGAGCCCCGGGTGCTGCTGCTGGATGAGCCACTCTCCGCCCTCGACGCGAAGGTTCGGCAGTCCCTGCGCGACGAGATCCGCCGCCTCCAGTCGGACCTGGGCATCACCACTCTGTTCGTCACCCACGACCAGGAAGAAGCACTGTCCATATCGGACCGTGTGGCCGTCATGCGGGCAGGCAGCCTGGAACATTGCGCCACACCGGACGAGCTGTACAACGCACCTGCCACCCCCTTCGTCGCCGAGTTCGTCGGCACCATGAGCCGCCTGCCCGGCCGCCTCAACAGCGACGGCACCCAGGTGGACGTTCTGGACCTCACCCGCCCTGTCCAGGCACACCTCCCCGCTCAAAGCGGCAGCGCGGCCACCGCGCACAACGCCCGCGACATCGACGTCCTCGTCCGGCCCGAAGCTCTCGTTGTCAGCGCTGCCCCGGAAAGCCGGTCACAAGTCGTGGCTGCGTCCTTCCTCGGAGCGACAACGCGCCTCACGGTGCGCCTGGACAGTGGCCAGGAAGCCCTCGCCGATGTCCCCACCGCCGTGGCGTCCACCGTTCCGGTCGGTTCACGTGTCCGGCTCAGCCTCCCGAACCGCCCCGTCCTGATCGACCAGGCCAGGGCGAAGGAGGCCGCCGCATGATGCCGCACCAGGACACCACCGCCCTGCCCGACGGCGCGCAGGCTCACACAGCACCGGAAAGCGCCGGAATCGCTCTGCCCGCAGCTGTGCTCTTCGACATGGACGGCACCCTCGTGGACACCGAACGGCTGTGGTGGGACGCCGTCGAGACGGTGGCCCGCAACCTGGGCAGGACGCTCGGGCCGGAGGACCGGCCTGATGTCGTGGGACGCCCGTCCCAGCACACGGCCGCATACCTTGCGTCCACGATGGCCACCCCGCCGTCTGCCAGCGCACTCGCCGCACGGCTCGACGAGACCTTCACGGCCCTCGTGGCCCAGGAGGTCGTGCCCAGGCCAGGAGCCCTGCATCTCCTCCACCTCCTTTCGGGGCAGGGGATCCCAGCGGCCATCGTGTCGGCCTCGCCCCGCCGCGTGGTGGAACTGGTCCGGGAACGGCTCGGCCGTGAGCTGTTCACGCTCATCGTGGCCTTCGAGGACACCACCGTCTCGAAGCCTGCCCCTGATCCCTACCTGGAGGCCGCGCGACGGCTGGGAGCCCAGCCTGCCGAGTGTGTGGTGGTGGAGGACTCACCCGTTGGCCTCGCCGCAGCGGAGGCAGCCGGCTGCCCCGTCGTCGTCGTGCCCTCCACCGTCCCGATCGACGCCGCCCCAGGCCGCACGATCATCACTTCCCTCGAAGAGGTCACGCTCCCGCTCCTGGCACAGGCAAGAGGCTCCGAGCGATGAATACCCCGACCACGAAACCGGTGACGACAGTGAACACCCCCACCCGCCCTACGCCTCCTGCCGCCGGCCGGCCCCGGATCATCCTGCTGGGCATCGACGGGCTCCGCTGGGACCTCGCAGCGGATTCCCCGGCCGCCCCGGCTTTGCGCGCCATGGCCGCCGAGGGCGAACTTCAGCCCATGGTGATGGAAGTGCCCACCATGTCCGGCCCGGGATGGTCCTCCATCCTCACGGGAACGACTCACGCCGAGCACGGGGTGAAGGACAATTCCTTCGTGGGGCACCGGCTCTTCAGCCATCCGGACCTGCTCTCCCGAGCCTTCTACCAGGACCTTTCGACCAGGACTTTCGCTGCCGCGGGCTGGCCGCCGCTCGTCTCCCCGGAAGGGCTGGGGCCGGTCATCCACCAGCGGCTCGAACAGCAGAAGGCCGGGCTGCACACCGTCATCTCCCGCGACGGTGAAACCCACGGATTCGTCAGCATCGACGCCGAGATCACCGATTTCACCCTCGCGGCGCTCGCGTCCCACCGCGTTCCCGATGTGGCCTTCGTGTACTTCTGCGATGTGGACGATGCCGGGCACGTCTACGGCGCCCGCAGCGAGCAGTACCAGGCGGCACTGGCCCGGGTCGACCGGCACATCAGCCGCATCCGCCAGGCCGTGCAGGCCCGGGCGGATGAACACGCCGAGAACTGGCTCCTGGTGGTGGCGGCGGATCACGGGCATCTGGACGAGGGAGGGCACGGCGGGAGCACGCCCGAGGAACGGAACTCCTTCATCCTGCGCTGGCAGGCCGGCGGATCGCTCACCCCCTGGCCCGAGACGGTCTCGCCTCACGAACTGCTGGAGCTCCTGCTGGACGAGAGCTCCCGGGAGCGGTAGCGCCCAGCATTGCACTCACGCACACGCGAAGACTCCATCCAATCCCATCCATGCGGGTTTCCTCATCCCCTTTCGCACTACGCGATTCCGGGCAACTTAACCGGAGTCGCGCTGGGGGATGGGTTGGTGATGCCATCTCCTCAGGGCATGCCCGGATGGTATTCCTGCGGTATGTCTGCGAGTGTCGATATGGGGCGTCTGTGGGGCAAAGTCGGGAAACCCTTGGGACACTGAGGCGTTCCGCGCAACCGTCGGTGACGTTGTGCGGCGGTGCCGTGTGGCGCGCCGGAGCTGTTGCGGTGCAATGAAAAGACGCAGAACCCCGATATGAAGTAGGTCCTTCCACAGATCAACTCCATAAGGGTTCTGCGCGCTTTCGGGGAACAACACCAGGCCACCGACTTCTACTACCAGGACGACCTCGCCAGCCTGCGCAATGACGGCATCCTCACCGACCTCGACCTGGCGTTCTCCCGCGACCAACGCACCAAGGTCTACGTCCAGGACCGGATGCGTGAGCACGGCGCCAAACTCTGGTCCTGGCTCCAGGACGGCGCCCACCTCTACGTCTGCGGTGACGCCAGCCGCATGGCCAAGGACGTCGACCGCGCTCTTCGCGAGATCATCACCCAGCACGGCCACCTGAGCTCCGACGACACCGACGCCTACGTCAAGCAACTCAGCACCGACAAACGCTACGTCCGCAACGTCTACTGACTCCTCGATCTGCGGATGCCAAGCGCCATTCGAACCGCAGATGCGGTTCATCAAGCCTCTTTCGGCGGATTGTGCGGAAGAAGGTGCAACTTATGGTGGTCTGCATGGCAGTACCGCCGGAGGTCAATCAGAGGCTCGTGGGCCCGACCAGAGAAGTGCTTCCACCAGCAGAGATCCCACTTCGGGTCGATGAGTTCGTCGTGACCGGTGCCGTCCGCAGCCCGGGGACCGTGCTGTCGACCGCGGAGTTGAACAGCTCCGCCCAGGGCCCCGTCCACGTCCACTACGCCACCAACCGGTGCCGCCGCCTTGACGCGGTTCATGGCGTGCTGCTGCACAACCTGCTGACCGACATCGGCTTGGCGCTGCACGAGGCACCGAAGATGGACCAGCTCACCTTCGTCGTACTCGCCCACGGGGAAGACGGCTACGAGGTGCTGCTGTCGTGGGCGGAGCTCGATCCGGAGTTCGGCTCCTGCGGCGCACTGCTGGCCACGCGCTACAACAACGAACTCCTGCCCCGCCCCACCCTGGTCATGCCCCGCGACGGGCGCGGCAGTCGCTACGTACGCCTGGTCAACCGCCTCCACGTACTGCGCATCCCCCCGATCCCGACCCAGCGCTAGCTGGGACCGTTTGTGCTGCGGTATTCCCGCAGGAACGAGTGGCGCGAGGTGGCGTCGCTGGTGTTGCGACGCCACCTCGGCTTTCGGTGGTCAGCTGAGGTCGGTGATGACGGTCTTGTTCTCCATGTCTGACCAGCCGGACGACGAGGGCCTGTCACTGGAGGAGATCACTGCCGTCGTGGACGAGGCCAACCGCCACGGGGGCAGGCCGGTCGCAGCGCACGCCCAGGGCACCGCGGGCGTCCTCAACGCGATCCGCGGCGGCGTCACCAGCATCGAGCACGGTTACGGCATCGATGACGAGTGCATCGACGAGATGCTCGCCCGCGGTACTGTGCTCGTCCCGACACTGTCGGCCGCCATGCACTCCCCCGAGCGCGGCACCGTGCCCGACTACCTTTACGAGAAGTGGGTGCGCTGGTCGGAGGTGGCCCAGAAACGGCTTGCGCACGCGTTCTCCCGCGGGGTGAAGGTCGCGCTCGGCACCGACGCCGGCGCCGCGCCGCACGGCGCCAACCTGCGGGAGCTCGCGCACATGGTCACGCTCGGGATGACCCCGATGCACGCCGTTGAGGCGGGCACACGGCATGCTGCCGACCTGATGGGCCTCGGCGCCGAGCTGGGCACGCTCGAGGCAGGCAAGCTCGCCGACCTCGTCGTCTGCGACGGCGACCCCCTGGCCTGCATCGACGTCCTCGCCGACCCTGCCCACGTTGTCCTCGTGGCGAAGGAGGGCCGGATCGTGAAGCACACCCCTTGTCAGGATAGGAGATCAGCGTGAGTGCGATCATCACGATCGTCGCTCAGGACCGGCTCCATGCGCTCGCCCATCGGCAGCATCAAGCAGCCTCTCGAGCACGATGTACAGCGCGTGCTGCACCTGCGCCACCTGCGGATCGGGCTAGATGATCTATTCCAAGGGGTTCAGCGGTCGTCCATGAGCAGGAAGGCGAGCGCCTCTCGGAGGTTGTGCTCGGCGATTCCCCTCATGGAGTCGCGGTCGGGGAAGTCGCCGTCGAGGAGCCGCAGTGGTCCGGCGACGAGAGACAGGCGCATCGCCAGCGTGTAGAACGTCAGACGCTGCTCGTCGAGGCCACGGTGGTCCAGCCACCGGTAGTGCTCGCCGAAGCGCAGTCGCAAGAACGCGTGCTCCCACTCGACATCGAAGAACATCAATCCCTCGATGTCGATGAGGACCGGCTGCCCATGCCGGTCCACCAGCACGTGGTCCGGCCCGAGCTCACCGTGGATGAGCCCGTACTGCGATCGTGGGCGCACAGCCGCAGCCAGTTTGCGAACTACAGTCTCCAGCTGGTCGTGGGAACGTGTGATCCGCGTGTCGCGAGAGGCGGCTTCGGTGAGATCATCGAGGGCGCGGCTCAGGACGACCTGCTCGCAGGAGCTGCCCTCGGAGGTGCCGCCCCTGTCGATCAGGGCGACTTTCCCGAAGCAGGGACCCTGGTGCCTCTGCATCGCACCGAGCGCCTCGGCGAGTCGCGCCATGGTCGCTTCCACGCTGCGCGGGTTCTGGTGGAGCAGTGCTTCCAAGTTGTCGCCGGGCACGTCCTCGACCACCGCGACGTCTGCCGGGTAGTGGCTCCCGCTCCGGTCGGCCAGATGGATCCGGGGCGTGCGGATTCCAAGGGTGTCCAGATGCCGGTGGGCGGCTTCGAAGAGCTCGATGCCGGAGGCAGGCGAGAGCGGGTCCGTGTGGTTGTCGGCGTCGTCGGCCTGTGTGGTGGGCCAGTAGTTCTCGGCGTCGTCCCAGATGTAGACGATCGCGGTGGAGCCATCGTCGATGGTGAGGCGATATACGCCCTTCTTGCTTCCACCTCGGAGCCGCGAGACGCCGACGAGGCGGTGTTCGGTGCCCAGAGCCGCACGCGCGACGCCTTCCAGGTGATCCCGTGTGACAACACTGCGTACCGCGTCCACGACCTGCCTCCCCCGATGTATCGACTGCGCGGTCCCCGCTGCTGGAGGAAGACGCTCGCCAGATCAGCGGGCTCTCTTCACGGTCGGGCTGACAGGATTTGAACCTGCGACCCCTTGACCCCCAGACATGTCCACAAGAGACACTCACCAGCGAAAACCCAGAAACTGCAGGACAAGCCGGCGCGGATCGCTACCGTTCAGCGCAGTACAACGCGGTCCATGCCAGCACAATCCTCCCGCTTTCCTCCCATCGCTAGCGTCGAAACTGCCCGCCTGTACGCCACGAGACTCGGGGTCGAGATGGTGAGGCAACGTGAGACCAGTCCTCCAACACATCGCCCCGTAGCACTCCGAAAATGCTTCGTGCTGCGAACCTGGGCAGCGCACCTTGCCAAGGGGCGGGCATGATCAACCCCCGCGTCCGCGCGGACGATCTACCTGATTCGCCACGCCGATCCTCACCTGGCTCGCCCTGTGCCGACCTGCCGCAGGAGGGACACCGCACTGAGTGATCCTTGAGGTAGCCGAGACGCCTTCGCCCCCGAATGACTCCCCGCCTCTAAGAGGGCATCTGATCTTGGTTCGTGGTGATCTATCCGTTTCAGGTGGCGGTGATATCTTGATCAACTTGTGAGTCCCCGGCGTGCGTATCGCAGTGACCTGTCCGATGGCCAGTGGGCGTTGATCGAGCCGACCTTGACGGCATGGCGTGCCGCACGGCGTGGGCCGGGGACCGCGGCGCGGGTACATGACTTGCGGGAGATCGTGAACGCGCTCCTGTATGTGTGCCGAACCGGGATCGCTTGGGAGTACTTGCCGCACGACTTCCCGCCCTACAAGACGGTCTATGACTATTACGCCAAGTGGGAGGCCGATGGCACGACCGAGGCGTTGCATGACTTGCTGCGT
>NZ_JBFAKG010000074.1:3522-54220 GCF_040655595.1 Saccharopolyspora sp. NPDC050389 | reverse complement strand
CCCTGTTTTTTTATTTTCTCCAAAACAAAAAAAAAAACACACCCCCCCCCCAACTCACCCACAACAGTCGGCCCCTTATAACTCATGTGGAACTCCGGGCACTTCTGTTGCGGATCAGGCGTTCTCGGCCGTTTCCTGTTGCTGCGACTCGGTGTCCTTCTTCGACTTCGCCAGGCTGGCCCAGGTCGTGATGCCCAGGACAACGATGATGAACCCGAGGGACATCCAGTTGGTGATCTCCAGCCATTCCGGCACCAGGTGGTACTCGTGGAACGCGTGCAGGATCAGCTTGATGCCGATGAACCCGAGGATCACCGCCAGACCCACCGACAGGTAGATCAGCTTGTCCACCAGGCCGCCGAGCAGGAAGTACAGCTGCCGCAGCCCCATCAGGGCGAAGGCGTTGGCGGCGAAGACCAGGAACGGGTCCTGGGTGATGCCGAAGATCGCCGGGATCGAGTCCACCGCGAACAGCAGGTCGGCGCTGCCGATCGCGACGATCACCACGAACATCGGGGTCAGGAAGCGCTTGCCGTCGATCTTCACGCTCGACTTGGCGCCGTGGTAGTCCTCGGTCACCGGGAACACCTTGCGGACCCAGCGGACGACCGCGTTCTCCTGGTACTCCTCGTCCTCGTCCTTCTTGCGGACCATGCTGAACGCGGTCCAGATCAGGAACGCGCCGAAGATGAAGAAGACCCAGACGAACTGGGCGATCAGCGCGGCGCCGACCGCGATGAAGATGCCGCGCATCACCAGCGCCAGCAGGATGCCGATCAGCAGCACCCGGTGCTGGTGGATGGACGGCACGGCGAAGCTGGACATGATCACCATGAAGATGAACAGGTTGTCCACGCTCAGCGAGTACTCGGTGATGTAACCGGTGAAGTATTCGATCGCGAAGTGCGAGTCCCCGAACACCCAGACGCCGATCCCGAACAGGATCGCGCAACCGACATAGAACACGACCCACTTGGCTGCTTCACCGGTGGTCACCTCGTGCGGCTTGCGATCCACGATCACGAGGTCGAGCAGGAGCAGCAGGGCCAGGCCACCGAGCGTGGCGGCCCAGATCCACCAAGGAACGTCCAGTCGATCGACTGCGGGCTGTGCCTGCTGGGCCAGCAACGTCACGGCACCCATTCATCACCTCCGGTTCAGGGCATGCGCCAGGGACCGGAGGTCTCTTCCACCGGCCTTCGGCCGGTCGACGGCACCGGGCTTGTCCGAGCAAGTTCCGTGATGACGACACCGCCGCGAAGGAATACTCCCCTCCACCTTGCCAAGATTGTCACTTATGCGTGGGTCCGAACACCACCCCGGGGTCGCACAAGCAACGAACATCACGTGGCGAACCGTACGGTGCACCGTCCGGGGCGGCAACGGGAACCATCGCGGCATCACACCGACGGCCGCCCGAGATCATTGCGTCTCACCCGATCATCGCTATGATCACCACCGCCCGGTCGTACCGGGACCGCACGCGGGGATGCGGAAGCGGCCTCGGCGACTGACACGACGACGTGTCCGGTTGCTGTTTGGTCTCTGGTTCATAGCGTCTTGCCTTCGCCCCCGTCTGGAACGAATCCGGTGCCGTCGTCTTCACCTACTGTCGAATGCGTGTCCGCCTCCCCTCGTCGCCGCAAGGGCCTCGCGCTGATCGCCCTGTCCTGCATTGCCATCGTGGTAATCGGTGCTTTCCTGTGGTCCGGTGACGAGAAACCCGCCGCAACGCCGGAAGCGCCCCGGGAGGCGCTGCTGGACGTGCTGGACGGCCCCGGCGCGAACGAGCGGGTGCAGATCGACGTCACGCTGTTCGCCCCGGCCGACACCCCGGCGCCCGCGATCCTGCTCGCGCACGGCTTCGGCGGCAGCAAGGACGACACCGCGGCGCAGGCGCAGGAGCTGGCGCACCGCGGGTTCACCGTGCTCACCTATTCCTCCCGCGGGTTCGGCCGCAGCACCGGGAAGATCGCGCTGAACGATCCCGACTACGAGGTGACCGACGCCCGCCAGCTGCTCGACTGGCTGGCCCGCCAGCCGGAGGTGCTGCGCGACGGCGAGGGCGATCCGCGGGTCGGCGTCACCGGCGGCTCCTACGGCGGCGCGCTGACCCTGCTGCTGGCCGGCGCCGACCGCCGGGTCGACGCGATCGCGCCGGTGATGACCTACAACGACCTCGGCCAGGCGTTGCTGCCCAACGCCGCCTCGCGGGAACGGATCGACGGCAGCACCCCGGCCCGCGGCGCCGCCGCTGCTCAGGGCGTGTTCAAGCAGGCATGGGCGGGCCTGCTGTTCTCGGCGGGGAGCTCGCCGAAGCACCGCACCGAGGACCCGCCGCAGGCCCCGTCACCGACCGACGGCGCCTCGGGCACGCCTTCCGGGCAGCCGCTGACCTGCGGGAGCTTCACCGAGCAGGTGTGCGCGGCCTACACCGAGGTGGCGCAGACCGGCCGGGCCGGGCAGTCGACGCTGGACCTGCTCGACCGCGTCTCCCCCAAGACCGTCACCGCCAACATCAAGGTGCCGACCCTGCTGGTGCAGGGCGAACGGGACACCCTGTTCGGCCTCGACCAGGCCGACGCCAACGCCCGGCAGATCTCCGCCGCCGGAGGCGAGGTCAAGACCATCTGGTTCGCCGGCGGCCACGATGGCGCCCCGCCGGACGCCGCGCTGCGCGGACGCATCGCGGACTGGTTCGCCTTCCGCCTCCGCGGGATGCCACCTCCCGGCACCGCCTTCGAGTACGACATCGCCGGACGGCCGCAGCGCAACGGCGAGATCCCGGTGCGCACCGTGTCCGCGCCCGCCTATCCGGGCGTGCAGGCCGATCGAACGCCGCGCTTCGCACTGCAACTGCACGGCGCGGTCACGCAGGTGGTCAACCCGCCGGGCGGCAACCCGGCCGCGACCAGCTCGCTGCCCGGCGCCGGCGAGGTGCTCGACGCAGCGGGCAGCCTCGGCCGTTCCCTGGCACGCGACCTGCCCGGCCAGGTCGCGGTGTTCCGCACCGATCCGCTGGACAGCCAGCTGCTGATCTCCGGCACCGCGCAGACCCGGCTGTCTGTTGCCTCCGTGCCGGGACAGCCCGCGACCGGTGACGCGGTGCTGTTCACCAAGCTCTACGACGTCGGCCCGGACCAGCAGCGCAGCCTGATCGGCAACGCCGTGTCGCCGCTGCACGTCGTCGGCCTCCCGGCGGACGGCACGCCGGTCGAGGTGGAAGTGGCGCTGCCGGGCGTCGTGCACCCGCTGGAGACCGGCCACCGGCTGGAGCTGGCGGTGGCCACCACCGACCAGGCTTACGCGGTGCCGAGGGAACCGGCGGTGCACCGCATCGGCCTGGCCGGCGACGGCTCGGTGTCGATCCCGTCGGTGCGCGGCGAGACCACGACCGGCAACTCGGTGCCGGTGGCGCCGCTGGTCGGCATCGGCCTCATCATCGCGGCGGCGCTGGCGGCGTGGGTGATCTCGCTGATCCGGCGCAAGAGCACCGACGACGTCGACCCGCTGCTCGCCGACACGCCGCTGCTGATCGCCGGGCTGACCAAGTCGTATCCGGACAAGCCCGCCGCGGTCCAGGACCTGTCGATCCGCGTCGAGCGCGGTCAGATCGTCGGGCTGCTCGGCCCCAACGGGGCGGGCAAGACGACCACGCTGCGGATGCTGCTGGGGCTGCTCAAGCCGAGCTCCGGGCAGATCCGGGTGTTCGGCCACCGGCTGGTCGGCGGGGCTCCGGTGCTGTCCCGAGTGGGTTCGCTGGTGGAGACGCCGGGCTTCCTGCCGCACCTGTCCGGCCTGGACAACCTTCGGTACTACTGGGCGGCGACCGGGCGGCCGATGTTGCAGGCCCGCTTCGACGAGGTGCTGCAGATCGCCGGCCTCGGCACGGCGGCCCGCCGCCCGGTCCGCACCTACAGCCAGGGCATGAAGCAGCGGCTGGCGATCGCGCAGGCGATGCTGGGGCTGCCGGAGCTGCTGGTGCTCGACGAGCCGACCAACGGGCTGGACCCGCCGCAGATCCACCAGATGCGCGAGATCCTGCGCCGCTACGCGTCCACCAGCCGCACGGTGCTGGTTTCCAGCCACCTGCTCGCCGAGGTCGAGCAGACCTGCACGCACGTGGTGGTCATGCAGAACGGCCGGCTGGTGACGGCGGGCAGCGTGGCCGACATCGTGGCGGTCAACGGCGAGGCGACCTTCCGGGTCGACCAGCCGCAGGAGGCCGCCGAGGCGCTGTGCACCATCGAAGGGCTCGGCCCGGTGGAGACCGACGGCGACCTGGTGCACGCCAACCTCGCCGGGCACTCGACCGCAGTGGCCGTGAACGTGCTGGTCGCCTCCGGGATCGGAGTGCACCAGGTGGGGCCGCGGCGGCGGTTGGAGGACGCTTTCTTGCAGCTGGTCGGGGAGGATCACCGGTGACCGAGGACGCCGAAGAGCCCAAGGTCGGGCGGCTGGACACGGCCGAGACGGCGGTGGTCCGCTCCGTCCGCCGCCAGGCGACCCAGCCCGACGGCAGCGTCGAGGGCTACCGCGCGAAGCGGACGCTGCCGGTGCGGGTGGAGCTGGCGCGGCAGCTGCGGCGCCGCCGCACCCGGCTGGCGCTGGGCTTCCTGGCGGTGCTGCCGTTCCTGCTGCTGCTGGCCTTCGAGCTCGGCGACGACGGCGGGCGCCGCGGCCGCACGCTGGCCGACATCGCCACCGCCAGCGGCCTGAACTTCGCGGTGTTCACGCTGTTCGCCTCGACCAACTTCCTGCTGGTCGTGGTGGTGGCGTTGTTCTTCGGCGACACGGTGGCCAGCGAGGCGTCCTGGTCGAGCCTGCGGTACCTGCTCGCCGCGCCGGTCCCCCGCACCCGGTTGCTCCGGCAGAAGGCGGTGGTGTCGGCGCTGCTGTCCGGTTTCGGGCTCGTCCTGCTGTCGGCGGTCTCGCTGGGCGTGGGCCTGCTGTGGTACGGCGGCGGCGACCTGGTCAGCATCACCGGCGAGGCGGTGCCGTTCCCGACCGGGGTGATCAGCCTGGCGGCGGCCACGGTGTACCTGGCGTTGCACCTGACCTGGATCGCCGGGCTGGCCCTGTTCCTGAGCGTCAGCACGGACGCGCCGCTGGGCGCGGTCGGCGGCGCGGTGGTGGTGTCGATCCTGTCGGAGATCCTGGACCAGATCACGGCGCTGGGAGATCTGCGGAACTACCTGCCGACGCACTACTCGACGGCCTACTCGGACCTGCTCAGCCACGACATCGACTGGACGGCGATGACGCACGGCGTCTTCTCCGGCCTGGCTTACGCGGCGGTCTTCACTGCCCTGGCGATCTGGCGCTTCCACCGCAAGGACATCACCAGCTGACCGGCTAGCCGATGCCGACTTCGTCGAACGCCCGGTGCTTCCTCCGCTTCGACGGGTTCGCCGGCCACTGGAGCATCCAACGCGGCGACCTGTACCTCACGGGCGAGTTCTCGCTCGTCCACCTCGGCGCCGCGATGTTCCAGACGGCCGAAGACCTCGAGACGGAGTACGGCAGCGAGTTCGAGGAGCGGCTTTGCGAGGAGCTGCGGCCCTTCGACGAGCACCCGAAGGGCGGCGGGGGCACCCTGGCGGGCTTGCGGATCCAGCCCGGGGTGGGCTCACCGGAGGTGTGGTACTACAACGGGACCAGCGAGTTCTACAAGCTGGACCTCGATTTCTGCGAGTACCTCGACGCGGTGCTCGTGACCAAGGGCACCTACGGCTGGCAGTACCTGTTCGCCGACGTGGACGGCCAGAACGATGACTTCCAGTTCGCCGTGGAGAACCTGCAGAACATGCTGCAGGTGCTGCCCGAGATCTTCCCCGGCCGCGACTACGAGCCATTCCGGAACCGCTTGGCCGCTCGCCTGCGATGAGCTCCGCTTCCCTTCAGGGCAGCTCGGTGGGCAGGTCGAAGGGCGGGAAGTTGTCGGGGCCGATGAATGACGTGACCTCGGCGATGCGGTCTCCGCGCAGCGTCAGCACGTTGACCGACCAGGCGAGGTGGGCGCCCGCCCCGTCGTCCCAGAGGTAGCAGCCCACCGCGGGCTGGCCGTTGGCGCTGGTCCGGAGGTGCCGCCAGGAACCGCAGACCAGCGGGACGTGCACGGCGAAGTCGGTGACGGCCTCGATGCCGCGGTACCAGTGCCGCATCGGCGGCATCGACCAGGTGACGTCCTCGGTCAGCAGCGCGACCAGGGCGTCGGCGTCGCCGTGTTCCAGCGCGGCGGCGAACCCGCCGACGATCTCGCGCAGGCGCGCGTCGTCGATCTCGCGCAGCGCCTGCTGCTGGGTGCGGGACGGAACCTTCTCCGCGACGACCTTCCGGGCGCGCGCCAGGGCCGAGTTCACCGACGTGGTCGTGGTGTTCATGATCTCGGCGATCTCGGCGGCGGAGAAGCCGAGCACCTCGAAGAGCAGCAGTGCCGCCCGCTGGTTGCCCGGCAGGTGTTGCAGTGCCGCGACGAAGGCGAGTTCGACGGCTTCGCGCTGCTCGTAGCGCGAAGCCGGGCCTGCCGGGCCATCGCCGAGGCCCGCATCCGGGTAGGGCCCCAGCCAAGCGACTTCGGTGAGCGGAACGTCGCCGGTCACGGCGCGGTCGCTGGCCGGGCCGAGGTCGACCGGCAGCGCCCGCTTGCCGCGCGCTTCGATGGTGTCCAGGCACGTGCGGGTGGCCACCGTGTAGAGCCAGGAGCGCAGCGAGCTGCGGCCCTCGAAGCGCGCGAGGCCCCGCCACGCCCGGAGCAGGGCGTCCTGCAAAGCGTCGTCGGCGTCGTAGGTGGAGCCGAGCATGCGGTAGCAATGCGCGTGCAGCTCGCGGCGCAGCGGCTTCACGAGCCTGGTGAACGCGGCATCATCTCCGCCGCGCGCCCGCGCCAGGTCGTCCTCCGCTGCCGGGCTCGAAGCCCGCGCGGAAAAAACTTCGCTCACGGTCGACGATTCTGCCGCATCGCGGGAGTCCCTGTTGCGACCTGACATCGACCGCTCGCGCAGAGAGGCGTTCCACAATGGCCGCAGCAGACCTGAAAACCGATCTCCACCGACACCTGAGGGAGGCGCGCGAGGCGCTGGTGTGGAAGCTGGACGGGCTTTCCGAACGCGACATCCGCCGACCGCTGACGCCGACCGGCACCAACCTGCTGGGGCTGGTCAAGCACCTGACCACCGTCGAGCTGCTGTACCTGAGCCACGTGTTCGGCGAGCCCTTCGACGAGCCGGTCGCCTGGTTCACCCAGGACGCCGAGCCCAACTCGGACCTGTGGGCCACCGCCGACGAATCCCGGGAGTACATCGTCGGGTTGTACCGGCGGGCGTGCGAGCACTCGGACGGCACGATCGCGGCGCTGGCACTGGATTCGGTCGGCTACGTGGAATGGTTCGCGGAGCCGCACCGGGAGACCACGCTGCACGGCGTCCTGCTGCACATGATCTCGGAGACGAATCGGCACGCCGGGCACGCGGACGTCGTCCGGGAGCTGATCGACGGCGCCGTCGGCCTGCACGAGGACATCCCGATGATGGCTCCCGGGGACCAGGAGTGGTGGGCCGGCTACCGGAGCCGGCTGGAGCGGATCGCGAGCGGTGCCGCGCGGAGCTGACCGGCGTGGCGGGCTTGGGGCGGTTCTCCAAGCCCGCCAAAGCCTTTCGGTGATTCGATTTCGGTATCGGTGAACCACCGCGATCGGGTATCGATCCACTGTGGACCCGCTCAAATGAGACCTCGGCGCGAACCGGATCGGCGCCGCGGGAGTCTTCGAAAAGATCAAGGCCAGTTGGAAACGGATCGGTTTCGCAGACATCTGCGGCACGAAGATAGACCGAACGCCGGATCGATATATACCCGAATGGAGTATCGAAGGGTCGCCACCTGCGAGAACTTCCGCCGCCAAGGCTCGCCCAGACCGGCGATCTCCGCAGCTCAGCAGCCTTTCGACCGGACATCCGGAGACGTGCCGAACCCGCTCGACGGGCGTCCCGATCGGGCGACCGGAGCCGGGGATTCCGCGTTCCGGCGAGAAGTTTCGCCACGTCGCGCCCGGTAATCCCCAGTATTCCAATAGGTCAACCCCCTGCCTATTCAGCTCCCTTTAGTGTCGCTAGGATCACCCTCGGTGATAAAGTTGATCAACTAGTGAGCACCAGTAGTCCCACCGGTGACGCCCCGACCACAGGCACTCGTGCCCGTCGCCGATCATTCCCCGTACCAAGGACGCTGATGTCTGAGTTCCCCCTATCCGCCGCGGGATCCGAGCAGCCGCCCGGATCGCGGCGCAGCACGGACGACGACCTGCGGAGTCGATTGTTGCGGCTGGTCATGGTGCACTTGGCCGCCATGGCCGCGTTGGGGATCGCCGCCGCGGCCGTGCTCGCCACCAATCCCTCCGACGTGCTCCGCTACTCGGTGCTCGGCGGCGGCCTCGTCGGCTGCGCGGCCATCGCGATCATCGCCTTCTACCGGGCCAATGCCACGGCGGCCATCGTCGACCAGCGGATCGTCGAATCCGCCCAGCGCTCCAAGCAGCGGATCGAAGAATCCGCGCAGCACACGCAGCGGTGGATCGAGTCCCTGCGCGCCACCGTCGAGCAGGGCAAGAACGAGTTCCCCCAGCTGGTGGAGCAGGTGCGCGCGGGCGAGCCTCCCGCGCCGCGGTGGCCCGCCGACGACCCCGTCCCGGGCAGCCATCCCTTCGTGCTGCTCTCCCACGAGATCCGGCAGGCGCAGGCCGCCGCCGAGTTCGCCGTGGCCCGCCTGCAGCAGGTTCCCGGTGCCAACGGCACCGATCCCAGCGTCGCGGTGTTCGCCAACATCGCACGGCGGGTCCAGTCCCTCGCGCACCGGGCGATCCAGCGGCTCGACGAGCTCGAGCAGATGGTGGAGGACCCGGACCTGCTCAAGGGTCTGTTCGCCGTCGACCACCTCGTGACCGGCATGCGGCGGCAGGCGGAAAGCCTCGCCGTGCTCGGCGGTTCGATGCCGCGGCGGCAGTGGAGCCAGCCGGTCCCCATGTACACCGTGCTGCGCTCCGCGGTCGCCGAGGTCGAGCACTACGCCCGCGTCAAGGTGCTGCCGCCGGTCGACGGCACGCTCCACGGCCACGCCATCGCCGACGTGATCCACCTGATCGCCGAGCTCGTCGAGAACGCCACCGCCTACTCGGAACCCGACACCCAGGTGACGGTCAGCACCCAGCGGGTCACCGCCGGGCTGGCCATCGACATCCGGGACCGCGGGCTGGGCATCAGTTCGGCCGACCGGGCCAAGCTCAACGGCCTGCTCGCCAGTCCGAGCGGCGTCGACCGCGACGAGCGGCTCAAGGACGGGCGAATCGGCTTGTACGTGGTCGCGCAGCTGGCCCAGCGGCATCACGTCGCCGTCGAGCTCGAGAACAACATGTACGGCGGAACCGACGCCCACGTCGTGATTCCCCAGAACCTGCTGGGCGACGCCGACGAAGAACCGGTTCAGGCCCCCGCGGTGGTCGATTCCGTTGCGAGCGCGGTCGCCGCGCCCGAGCCGCAGCCGGCCATCGCCGCGATTCCCGCGCTGACCGCGGCGCCGGCCGCCGACCGCCGGGGCGAGCGCGGCGGAGCGCACCGGGCTCCCGCAGAGCGCGAACCGATCGGCCGCTTCGACGCTGCGCCGCCCGCCGCGGCGCCCGCCGCACCGAACGGGACCGGCACCACGCAGTGGTACGGACGGCGCACGGGAGTCGTGTCCGACACCGCCGCGGTCGAGGATGCGGCCGGCAACCAGTCGGGCAAGACCGAGCGCCCGCCGCTGCCCAAGCGCGACCGCACCAAGTCGTACGTGGCGCCTCAGCTCGCCGGCGGCCCCAAGCCCGCCGAGGCTCCGCGCGGCGGACCGAATCCCGGCTTGTGGGCCGCTTTCCGACACGGCGTCGAAGGCGGCGCCCGCGACAACGACGGTCCGGGTGACCACGGCACCTGACCCGCCTCGTCCGCACCGCATTGATCTCAAGGAGACGTTACCCATGGCCAATGACCTGCCCGCTGGCCAGGCGTCGGATCTCGGTTGGCTGCTCGCCGACCTGCTCCGTCGGGTCCCGCACACCCGCTGCGCCCTGCTGGCTTCCACGGATGGGCTCAAACGGCACTACCACGGCCTCGATGCCGACGAGGCGGACGCGCTCGCCGCGTGGGCCGCCGCGCAGTGCTCCCTCGCCCGCAACGGCGGGATCCGCTTCGGCGCGGGCGACGGGGTCCGCCAGGTCGTGGTGGAGTTCGACGACATGCTGTTCTTCGTCTCGGCCGCCGGCGCCGGCGCAGTCCTCGTCGTGATCGCCTACCCGGACGCCGACGCCAGCGTGCTCGGCTACGAGATCGCGCAGCTCGTCCGGCGTGTCCCGTCGCACCTGACCACAGCCATGCGGCAGCCCACCGCTGCGGCGCGCTCGGGCGAACTGGGCGGCTGATGATGTCGGTTTCGCCAGACAAACCCTGGCTCGATAACGAGGCGGGGCCGTTGCTGCGCCCGTACTCCCTCACCAACGGCCGGACCAAGCCGACCGCCACGTTGACGCTGCAGTCGATGGTCCGGTCCACCGGCAGGATGGCGCCCGAACGCGTCGAGCCCGTGCACGCCAAGATGCTGGAGCTCTGCCGGTTCGCCACGTCGGTCGCCGAGGTCTCGGCACACCTGCACCAGCCCGCCGTGGTCACCAAGGTCCTGCTCTCCGACCTCATCGACTGGGGAGCCGTCACCACCCGCCTGCCCGACGACCTGCCCGACCGAGGACAACTGGAGGCGTTGCTCCATGGTCTCCAACAACTCTGACCTCTTCCCGACCGCGCTCAAGTTCCTCATCGCGGGCGGGTTCGGCGTCGGGAAGACCACCTTCGTCCGTTCGGTCAGCGAGATCGAGCCGCTGACCACGGAGGAAACGCTGACCGTCGCCAGCATCGGCACCGACGACCTGGCGGGAGTCGGCGACAAGAGCACCACCACCGTCGCCATGGACTTCGGGCGCATCACGTTCGCGCCGCAGAACATCGTGCTGTTCCTGTTCGGCACCCCGGGGCAGGAGCGGTTCTGGTTCATGTGGGACGACCTGGTGCACGGCTCGCTCGGCGCCGTCGTGCTCGCCGACACCCGGCGGCTTGAGGACTGCTTCGCCGCGGTCGAGTTCTTCGAACAGCGAGGCGTCAACTTCCTCGTCGCGGTCAACCAGTTCGCCGGCGGCTTCCGCTACGAACCCGATGAGGTTCGGGATGCGTTGGACATCAAGCCCCACGTGCCGGTCGTCATGTGCGACGCCCGCGACCGGCGCTCCGCGGCGTCGGTTCTGGTTCGCCTCACCGAGCACGTCCTCACCAGCCGTCCTTTGTAGACGAAGCCCGCAATGCGGAAACGGAGACCCTCGTGCGAGCGGAGGTGTTCGACCCGCTTCCCGGGGACACCGGCAGGGACGGACGTGACGTTGACAGCACGATAACTGCGCACAGGGATGGAGTTCTTCTTGAGTACCTACGATCCCCATGGGACGACCACGTTCGACGACCAAGGCAATCGCATGCTGGAGCCCCAGGAGAGCGACAAGGTCGTGCGGTTGCGGGTGGCTCGGCTAAGGGAGCTCGGCCTGCTGGGCCTACAGCGGGACGAACAGTTTTCTGATTTCGCGGCGAAGATGACCGAGACGTTTCACGCTGCTGTCGCGGTGGTCAACATCTTCGACGCCACGAATCAGAATTTCGTCGGCGCCCACATGCAAGCGGGCGGAGATGCTTCGAGCCTCACGGGCATGCCTAAGAACGTCGGTTGGTGCCCGCACACGCTAGCGCGGAAAAAAGCCTTCCCGCTCGGCAATGTCATGGCCTATCCGCGTTTCGCGGGGAACGTTCTCGTCGACGAGATGGGCGCGAAGTCCTATCTCGGGGCGCCGCTGATCGACGACACCGGCACCGCCTTGGGCACGGTCTGCGTGGTGGACATCGTGGAACGGGACTGGAACATGTCCGACGTGCACGCCATCAAAACGTTCGCCAAAGACGTGGTGCAGGGGATCTACCACCGGCAAGGCGGGATTGCGCTGCCCTGATCGCCGACACTGCGGTGCGGCTCGCGTGGGCTGACCAAGCTGCATCAGTCCACGCGAGCCGCACCGCATGTCATCGTTGTGCGGTGGGATCACGGCGCCGTCAACGCATGAGCAGCGGATCCACGCAGTGTTCTTCGTCCGGCCTGAGCTGGTCGACGTTGCCGATCATCTCCTCGTATCCGGCGATATGGCTGAGCAGCGTCGACACGGTCGGAAGCTCCAGCCCCACGTCGCGCCGTGCTTCCGTCAGCCGCTGGCGCAGTTTGCGCTCGCACCACTGGGCTGTGTATGCGTGCATCTCGGAACGGGTCGCCGTCGAGCTCGTCAACGCGGCCAGGACAGACCAGCACAGCAGGTCCCCGAGCACGTTGTAGAGGATGTGTTGCTCCCGTTCGGTGACGGCGCGGCGGGCGGTGAACGATGCGGCCTCATCGACGAGGTCGGCTACCTGCCGGGATGCGGAGAAGGAGTGGACGAGTTCACCGAAGCCGGCCGGGTTGCGGTGGAGCATCTTCCCGACGTAGACGGTGATGGCCTCGGTCGCTCCTTCGAAGATCCGGAAGAGTCGGTAATCCCTGAAGAACGGCCCGACGATGTTCGTGTCCAGGAAGCCTCGCGCTCCCAGCATCTGCAGGCTGCGATCCACGACGGTGAACATCTCTTCTGATGCGACGATCTTCGCAACGAAGTACAGCAGTTCTGGCGGCTGCTCGCCCATGTCGAGCCGGGACGTGAGGTGATCGAGCAGCGTCTCCACCGCCTGGGTCGCGGCCACCGCTTCGGTGAGAATCTGCTGGGTCCGGCCGTTGTCCACCAGCAGGCCCGTGGCGACGTTGCGACGCGTGGCGTACCGCGCCGCGACCTCCAGTGATCGTTTCATCGCTCCGATGCTGCCTGCGGCCAGAACGAGCCGCGCGAGCATGAATGCCGCGTTCGCGGCGGTGATCCCCTCGCCTTCGGCGCCGAGCATCCAGTCCGCCGGCACTCGCATGTCCTTGAAGGTCAAGATGTTCTGCGGCACGGCCTTCAAGCCCAAGGTCAGCAGCTCGGGACCGGCGGTGAAGCCCGGGGTGGCGGTGTCGACGACGAAGCCGGTATATCCCAGTCGCCTGCCGTCCTCGTCGCAGAGCCGGGTGAAGACGTTCAGGTATCTGGAAGCGGCGCCGAGGCTGATCCACCGTTTCGTGCCGTTGATCGTGTAACTGCCATCCCGGTTTCTGGTCGCGCAGGTGGTCATGCCACGCAGGTCCGAGCCCATGCCCGGCTCGCTGGCCGCGCTCGTGGTCAGGCTCTTTCCCTGAGCGAGCAACGGGAGGACGTCGGCTTTGACCCGCTCAGACGCGTGTTGCATGATCGGCGGGATGCCGACCGCGTTCTGCACGGCGGTCATGACGAACAGGTTGCAGTCGATGGCCCCGAGTTGTTCCATGATCCGGAAGGTGTCTCGGTAGCTCAGTTCCTGCCCCTGGTACCGGCGTGGAACCTGAAGCCCCAACAGCCCGACGCCGGCGAACTCGGGCACTACGCCGAGGTCGATGGATCGACGCTCGTCCATTCGTCGCGAATCGAGCCGTTCCCGCGCGTACCAGCGGAGGAACTCCAGTATTTCCACGGCTTTGCTGGACGGCATTGCGGTTTCGGCAGGGAGGTTCCAATGCAGTTCTTCATGCGAGGCTCTGTCGAAAGCACGCTCGTTCAGGTCTGACGTCACTGCTCCTCCGGTGGACTTGGTGCGACCTCGTCGGAAGGTGCACGTGGCGATGTGGTTCCGGGAATCGCCCCTTCCCCGCTGTACATCCGCAGGAACTCCGGCACGTCCGACACGGCACCACGGGGCGGCACGCCCTTGCCGGTCGAGTCCATACGTCCCTCCTATGAGGACCGCTCAGCACACGGTCCGCAAAGGCGCCATGACGACCGACCGGTCCTGGTGCTCTGGTACGTGCCGGATCCCTGGTCAGGGCGCGAAAAATCCCCTGCAGGACGGATTCCGCGCAGGTGGGTTGCGAAGCGTATTACGGCGTAATGGCGACTCCACTGCCGGTGGTCGCTCGGCACGCGAACGCCGGCCGCCGAAGCCGGTACGGCGGGGGCGACGATGCCCGGCCGACGAGCAGGAGCGCCGCGGTCGGCCAGGATGACGCACCGACCGCCGATGGCGCCACATCGGACATCGGAGACTCGTCGACCTCGACGCGGTCGGGTCGGCACCCTTCGGGGAACCGGACCCGAAGCGACAGGGCGGCGCTCATGCGCATCTCCGATCCAAAGTGGCTCACTGCATCCGTTCAACTACGAACGGTGAGCTTAAACTATCTCGGCTTACTTCTTACGGGTACCACCTTTAAGGTGACGAAACCAGCAATACGCCCGAACTTTGTTACATAGAGCGATATTCTCTGCCTTTAGCAGATTCGTGACATCGATTCAGCCGGTCCATGATGATCATTCTGAGATGATCATCACCTCGGCTCCGCCCGCATCCGGCGGACGCGTTCGCACACCCGGCCGGCGGGGTAATCTGCTGCTTGATGGAGATGTTCCACCTGCGGTATTTCGTGGCGGTCGCGGAGAACCTGTCCTTCTCCAAGGCCGCCCGACAGCTGCACATGGCGACCTCGCCGCTGAGCCAGCGAGTGCGGGACCTCGAACGCGACCTCGGTTCGGTGCTGTTCGAGCGGGACTCGCACCACGTGCAGCTGACCGACGCCGGTGCCGCGCTGCTGCCGATCGCCAAGGACGTGCTCGGCCGCTTCGACGACATCCCGTGGCGGCTGCGCGAGGCGATCAGCCCGCAGCGCGCCGTCGTCTACATCGGCATCCCGCCCGGCCTGCACTCGTCGATGCGGCAGCGGCTCAGGTCGTTCGAAGACCAGTGCGCCGCCGAATGCGACGTCAAGCGCTGGCCGAGCGGCAGCAGCGACCTGCTCGCCGGGGTGCAGCGCGGCGAGCTCGCGATGGCGCTGGTACACCTGCCGGTGCACGCCGAGGGCATCGAGGTGTTCGAGCTGATGCGCGAGCCGCTCGGGGCCGTGCTGCCGGCGGCGGAGTTCGGTTCCCGCAGCTCGGTCTCGCTCGCCGAACTGGTCGACTACACCTACGTCAGCCCGGCGCCGCGGATGCTGCCGGCTTACTACGGGGAACTGCTGGTGCGGATGGAGGCGGCGGGAATCCACCGGCGGATCACGCTCAACACCGGCGATTACGGCAGCACCAGCGAATTGGTGGCGAACGGATCGGCATTCTCCATTTCGATGCTGGATCCGGAAAGCGGGATGCACAAGCACCGCAGTGAAAACACGGTCGTGCTGCCGTTCGATGATTTCGATCCGAGCCTGGCGACGGGCATGATCTGGCGTCGCGACCGCGCCGAAAGCCAGCCCGACCTGCGACGGCTGATCGACGAGGCCAAGCTCGCGCTGCGCTGACCACCCGACGGGTGCGCAATTTCGCGAGAAATTGACCACCACCCGCGTGAACGGCGATTTCTCGCGAAATTGCACTCCTACCCCGTCGACGACCATCCGGAGCCGCACAGGCTTGCCGATTGGTGTGACCGCTGCGGTCACGCCATTGTTCGCGCATCGGTGCCACTGATCAATTGAATGCCGCTCCGACCAGACCTAACGTAGTTAGCGAAGCAAATAAAAGCCGTGACGACTCCCCTATCCCACCAGGAGCGGCGATGATGACGAATTCCGCACCGAGCACCGAAGGCAGGTCCGGCCCGCTGGCCGGCGTCCGCGTGATCGACATGGCCACCGTGGTGATGGGCCCGTACGCCGCTCAGATCCTCGGCGACCTCGGCGCCGACGTGATCAAGATCGAGTCGCCGAAGGACACCGCGCGCTTCGGCACCCTGCACCGCACGCCCGGCATGACGCCGTTGAGCCTCAACGTCAACCGCAACAAGCGCAGCGTCAAGCTCAACCTCAAGGACGACGCCGACCGGGAACGCGCGCTGGAGCTGATCGGCGGCGCCGATATCCTGATCACCAACATGCGGATCGGCGCGCTGCGCCGCCTCGGCATGGACTACGAGAGCCTCGCCGCCGCCAACCCGCACCTGATCTACGCGCACGCGCAGGGCTTCCGCCCCGACTCCGACCGCGCCGACCTCGCCGCCTACGACGAGACGGTGCAGGCGGCCTCCGGGCTGCTCGACGTGGCGCAGCGCGCCGGCGACATCGGCGAGCCGGTGGTGCTGCCCAGCATCTTCGCCGACAAGGTCGCCGCGCTGACCATCGCCTACTCGGCGCTCGCGGCGCTGGTGCACCAGCGGGCCACCGGTCAGGGCCAGCTGGTCGAGGTGCCGATGGCCGACACGCTGCTGGCGTTCAACCTCGTCGAGCACCTGCAGGGCCGCACCTTCGAGCCGCCGATGGGCCCGACCGGGTTCACGCTGTCGATGAACAAGGGCCACCGGGCGCGCCCCACCAAGGACGGCCTGGCCATGATCATCCCCTACTCCCCGCAGAACTACCGCGACCTGTTCTGCGCCGCCGGCCGGCCGGAACTGGCCGAGGATCCGCGGGTGAACGGGGAGTTCGTCGACGCCGGCCGCGACGGCGAGGCGATCTCCGAGCTGGTCGAGTCGGTCACCCCGAGCCTGACCACCGAGGAGTGGATCGAGGTGTGCACCAAGCACAGCATCCCGGTCGGCCCGGTGCTCCGGCTCGACGAGGCCGCCGACGACCCGTACGTCCGCGAGGGGCACCTGCTCGATCTCGCCGAACACCCGAGCGAGGGCAGCTACCGCGTGGTCGGGGTGCCGATGAACTTCTCCGCGACGCCTGCCTCGGTCCGCAGGCACGCCCCGCTTCCCGGCCAGCACACCGAAGAGGTCCTCGCCGAACTCGACTCGCGGAGGCTCGCATGACGGCCCCGAACACCGCGGTGCAGACCGAAACCGTCGGCTCCGCGCTCGTGATCACCATCAACCGCCCGGCGGCGCGCAACGCCATCGACGCCGCCGCGGCCCACGGCATCGCGGCCGCCATCGACGAGCTCGACGCCAACCCGGACCTGAACGTGGGCGTGCTGACCGGCGCGGCCGGCACCTTCAGCGCGGGCATGGATCTCAAAGCCGCCGCGCGCGGCGAGTCGCCCACGGCGCCGGGCAAGGGCTTCGGCGGCCTCACCGAGGCCGAGACGGGCAAGCCGCTGATCGCCGCGGTCGAGGGCTACGCCATGGGCGGCGGGTTCGAGCTGGCGCTGGTCTGCGACCTGGTGGTCGCCGCCGAGGGCGCGCGGTTCGCGCTGCCCGAGGTCAAGCGCGGGCTGATCGCCGGTGGCGGCGGAGTGATCCGGCTGCCCAAGCGGATTCCGCACCACCTGGCGATGGAACTGCTGCTCACCGGCCGCGCCATCGACGCGGCGCGAGCCCGCGCCCTCGGCCTGGTCAACCGGCTAGTGGCCGACGGCGAGGCCGTAACGGCCGCGCTGGAGCTCGCCGCCGAGGTCGGCGCGAACGCGCCGCTGGCCCTGGCCGCGGTGAAGAAGGTCGTTCGGCTGACCGATGGCATCCCGGACGCCGAGGCGTTCGCGTTGCAGCGCAACGAAACCCGCGCTCTCCGGGAGTCCGCGGACTTCGCCGAAGGCGTCCGGGCGTTCACCGAGAAGCGCACTCCGAAGTGGACGGGACGTTGACTTCTCCCTGCGGCAAGGCAGGGATTTCTTACCGGCTCGCGCCAGATAGTTCCTGCTTCACAGCCGGCCGCCCCGTCCGGGAGGACTCCCTTTGAGGTCTTACACCAGCTCCACAGGCAGACACCGCCAGCCCGGCGGCCAGAATGTTCTTCGCGGCGTTGATGTCCCTGTCGTGGATTGCACCGCAGTCACACGTCCATACGCGGGCGTTCAACGGCATACTGTCCTGCAACGCACCACAGGACGAGCATGCCTTGCTGGAGGGAAACCAGCGGTCGACCGCGATCACTTGGCGGCCGTACCACTGAGCTTTGTACTCCAACATCGAGCGGAACTCCGACCACGACGCGTCGGAGATCGCCCGCGCAAGCGTTCTGTTCTTGAGCATGTTGCGGACAGTCAGATCCTCGATCACGACCACTTGGTTCTCGCGGACGAGTCGAGTCGTCAATTTGTGCAGGTGGTCCCTGCGACGGTCGGTGATACTCGCATGCACGCGGGCCACCTTCCGGCGAGCCTTCTCACGGTTCGCGGAGCCTTTCTGCTTACGGGCCAGGTTCCGCTGAGCCTTGGCCAGCCGGTCCCGTTCGCGCTTTTCCTGCTTGGGATTGACGATCTTCTCGCCGTTCGACAGCGTCAACAGGCTTGTGATCCCGGTGTCGACTCCCACGACCTGCCCCGTAAGAGCGTGGTGCTCAGTGCTGGTTTCAACCAGAATCGACACAAACCAACGGTTTGCGCTGTCACGGGACACTGTGACCGTGGACGGTGCCGTGCCCTCGGGAAGAGGCCGAGACCATACGATGTTCAGCGGCTCGCGCATCTTCGCCAGTGTGAGCTGGCCGTCCCGGTAGCGGAAAGCCGAGCGGGTGTACTCCGCCGATGCGCGGGACTTCTTGCGGGACTTGAACCTCGGGTATCCGGCGCGTTGTTCGAAAAACGATGTGAACGCACTCTGCAGATGTCGCAAGCACTGTTGCAACGGCACGCTCGACACCGCAGCAAGGAACGCCAGGTCATCCGTTTTCTTCCACTCTGTAAGCATCGCGGAGGTCTGCGCGTAGCTCACTCGGCGTTTTTCAGCCCTCCACGCACGGGTTCGTGCGTCGAGAGCGAGGTTGTAGACCTTGCGAACGCAACCGAAGGTGCGCGAGAGCTCCTCCGCCTGCTCCCCGGTGGGATAGAAGCGGTACTTGTATGCCCGCTTTACCTGTGTCCTAGCGATACCCACATTTTAAACGGGTTGCCAGAGAATCTGAAATTCGGGGCGTCAACAAACAGACTCGGAATCTGCCCTACCCGACCAAGAAGGCGAGCCAGCCGGAGCTGACCCCGGAGACGATCGCCGCCGTCGCCGACCAGACCGAAGCTGCCGACGGCGCAGGCCCCGAGGCGTACCGGGAGCGCTCCGAACTGCGCGACCGCAAGCAGAACGCGCTCAACACCGCACTGCAGAACATCGAGCACAACTGATTTAAGGATCACCGCAATGCCCAAGCCCGCCAATGCAAATCCTGACTTCTTCGGCTTTTACGACCTGCTCAGCGAAGGTGAGCGCACCGAGCTCGCCGAGATCCGCGAGTACCTGGAGCGCGAGATCAAGCCGCTGGCCAACGCCGCGTGGGAGAAGGCCGAGTTCCCGTTCGAGGTCGTCGAGAAGTTCGCCAAGCTCCAGCTGGCCGGCTACCAGTACCCCGAGTACGGCGACGGCAAGCCGCGCAGCCCGCTGTTCACCGGATTCCTCAGCCTGGAGCTGAACCGGATCGACCCGTCCCTGGCGGTGTTCTCGGGTGTCCACACCGGACTGGCGATGGGCAGCATCTACAACGGCGGCGACCAGGAGCAGCGCGACCGCTGGATCCCGGACATGGCCGGCATGACCAAGATCGGCGCGTTCGCGCTGACCGAGCCCGAGGGCGGCTCGGACGTCGCCGGCGGCATGCGCACCACCGCCCGCCGCGAGGGCGACCAGTGGGTGCTCAACGGCGCGAAGCGCTGGATCGGCAACGGCACGTTCGCCGACCTCATCGTGGTGTGGGCGCGCGACGAGGCCGACGACCAGGTCAAGGGGTTCGTCGTGGAGAAGGGCACGCCCGGCTTCACCGCCACCAAGATCGAGGGCAAGATCGCGCTGCGCACCGTGCAGAACGCCGACATCGTGCTCGACGACGTCCGCATCCCGGAGGCCAACCGGCTGCAGAACATCAACAGCTTCCGGGACACCGCCAAGGTGCTGGCCAAGACCCGCGGCGGCGTGGCGTGGCAGGCGCTGGGCGTGGCGGTCCGCGCCTACGAGCTGGCCCGCGAGTACGCGGTGCAGCGGGTGCAGTTCGGCAAGCCGATCGGCGGGTTCCAGATGATCCAGGACCTGCTGGTGAAGATGCTCGGCAACGTCACCGCGATGTTCGGCATCGTGGTGCGCCTCAACGAGCTGGTCGCCCAGGGACGCGGCGGGGCGGAGCAGGCGGCGCTGGCCAAGGCGTTCACCACCACGAAGATGCGCGAGGTGGTGGCCTGGGCGCGAGAACTGTTCGGCGGCAACGGAATCGTGCTCGACTACGAGGTCGCGAAGTTCTTCTCCGACGCGGAAGCGGTCTACTCCTTCGAGGGCTCCCGCGAGATGAACACCCTGATCGTCGGCAAGTCCATCACCGGCCTCAGCGCCTTCGCCTGATCGACGTCGCCTGATCGACGTCGCCTGAGCGGCTCCGGTCCGTGAGTGCTTTGGGGTGCCCCAGCGCCCCGAAGCACTCACGGTCGTTTCACGCCTTGACGCGGTAGCGGAGGTGAACCACGCCGCCGGCGAAGCGGCGCTCGTCGAGCAGTTCCAGGCCGAGGCGGACACCGCCGGGAAGCGCCAGAGTGCCGCCGCCGATGACGACGGGCACCACGAAAAGCCGGTACTCGTCGACCAGCCCGGCCCGGAGCGCGTGCTCGGCGAGCCCGGGACCGCCCACGGTGATGTCGCGCTCCGCCGACTCCTTCAGCCGCCGGACGGCCTCGGGGTCGAAGGCCCGCTCGATGCGGGTCCGGGCGGTGGACGCCTCGTCCAGGGTCGTGGAGTACACGACCTTCTCCGACGCCCGCCAGATCTGCGCGAAGTCCTGCATGACCTGTGGCTGGCCGGCGAAGGAGTCCTCGTCTTCCCACGCGATCATCAGCTCGTAGGTCCGGCGCCCCAGCAGGAAGGTGCCGACCGATCGCTCCAGGTCGTTGACGAAGGCGTGCACCTCCTCGTCCGGCTCGGCCCAGTCGAAGTTGCCGTCCTCGTCCGCGATGTAGCCGTCGAGCGAGGCGATCGCCGAGTAGATCAGATTCGCCATGCGAAGCTTCCTTTCCGCGTCACTGCGAGCAGAACACGGGCCATAGTGCCGCAGCGGGCCGATTTCCTCGACGATCTTGCATCGCCCTGGGGACATGGCTCAATCGTCGCTCGCCTCGATCAAGGGCTTGAGAAGTGTCGCGACATCGTGCTCCAGCAACGCCTCCTCCTGATGTCCACAGTGGATTATGTTCATCCTTGTCCGCGCCCGGGCGCGTATCGGGACAGCGCCAGCACCGCGGCGGCCCCGGCGAGGGAGACGATGCCGGTGAGCGTGGCGACATGATTCCAGCCGGACAGCTGGGTGGCGATGTCGTCGTGCGGGGCGGAGGCGAGGACACCGACGACGGTGACCCCGATCGAGGCGCCGACGTAACGGGTGGTGTTGTTCATCCCGACGCCCATCGCGGCCTGGTCAGGCGGGACGGTGGCAGTCGCCTGCCGCCCCAGGGCGGCGTTGAGCACGCCGGTGGCCACGCCTGCCACGAGGAGGCCGGGCATCAGCCGCCCGATGGTCGAACCCGTCTCGAGCCCGGTGAGCAGCAGCAGGCCGGCACCCGTGGCCGCGAGGCCGATCGCCAGCTGCGCCGTCCCGGTCAGCCGCGCGGCCAGCCGACGGCTGAGCACGGCGGAGACAGCGCTGGTGCCGGACCAGACTCCCAGCGCAGCGCCGGCTCCGAGGGTGCTCAACCCCATGCTGGTGACGAGGAATGTGCAGGCGAACGACATCAGTGCGATCACACCGGCGCCGGTGACCGTGGCCGCCAGCGTGGCGGCCACGAAGTCACCTCGGCGAAACAGCGCGAGCTCCACCATGGACGACCGGCCCCGGAGTTGGCTGACGGCGAAGGCCACCAACGCGACCACCGCGCCACCGGCGCAGATCAGCGCTGTGGCGAGACCGCCTTGGCGCGCTTCGATCAGCGCGACCAGCAGCAGCCCCAGCCCGCCGGTCATCAACGCGGCGCCGAGCAGGTCCAGGCGCCTGCCCGGAATCACCGCCGTCTCGGGAAAGCACCACCGCGCGGCGATGGCGATGCCCACCCCGACCGCGGCGAGCAGCCAGTAGGGTGCGCGCCACAGGTCCACGAGATCGAGCAAGCCGGTCAGCAGCGGGCCGAGCGCGATGCCCAGCCCCATGCTGGCGCCCCACCAGCTGGCGGAGGCCGAGCGGGCCCGGGCATCGCTGTTCACCGCGGCCACGAGCCCCAACCCGGTCGCGATAACACCGGCCGCGCCAACACCTTCGACGAGTCGCCCGATGACGAACTGCGTCGCCGTGGCCGCGGTCGCGCACACCACGGAACCGGCCGCGAACACATACGCACCGAGTTCGAAGATCCTCCGGCGGCCGGACTGGTCGGCCAGCGCGCCCGCGGTCAGCAGGCTCACCGCGAGGCCGGTGCTCATCGAGCTCAGGATCCACATGGTGGCTCCCTGCGGGGCGGCCAGCGCGGCGACGACCGTCGCCGCGTTTCCCAGCGGACCCGAGTAGGCCAGCATGGCCCCGAACGTGCTCAGCGACGTCAGCACGAGCGCCGCCAGGAAAGACCCGCCTGCACCTTCGGCGCGCCGGTTCGTGGTTTCACGAAGACCCAGTCTGTTCACCAGACCATCGTTGCACAGAGGTAGTCTGGTGAACAGACCACACCATCGGTACGATGACGGCGTGGCATTGGGAACCGGATACGACCAGCAGGGCTGTTTCCTCGCCCGCGCACTGGAAGTGGTCGGAGAGCGCTGGACCCTCCTGATCCTGCGCGACTGCTTCTACGGCGTGCGCCGCTTCACGGACCTGCGCGAGCACCTCGACATTTCCCGAGCCGTGCTCACCGACCGGCTCGACACCCTGGTCGAGGCAGGCGTCCTGACCCGGGAGGACTCGGGCGGGCACCCGGAGTACCTGCTCACCGACGCGGGCCGGGCACTGTGGCCCACGATCTTCGCCCTGTCCAAATGGGGCGAGCGGTACACCAGCGGGCCGCACCCCTCCCGGATCTTCAGCCACGCGGCGTGCGACACCGACATCGACGACTTCGGGCGATGCCGCGCGTGCGGGCAGAACCCGGACCCCGACGACCTCGTCGCCCGCCCCGGCCCGGGCACCAACGCGATGCACCGCAGCGACCGCGTCGCGCGCGCCCTTGAGCACCCGCACCGGATGCTGACGCCGATCGGCGCTGCGGCCGACCCGGCCGCCGGGTAATCGCCGATCTGGCGTCACCGGCCAGCTAAGCGGTCGGCTCCGGAAACCCTTCGGGGTTGACTCCGGCGCCGGGGCCGTGCACGCGGTGCGTTAGTTGTTGAGTGCGGAGAGGTACAGGCCGCGCCCATCATGCGCAGCGTCGAACAGGTCGGCTCCCTGCTCATCCGTGGTTGAGCCGTTACGCCCGCTCCTCCAGGTGCCAGGTCAGCCTGAGCTGGCCGATCAGGTCGACGAACAGCTCGAAGGTGCGGTCGACCCGGTCCCGGTCCGCGGTGGCGAGCAGGTCGAGTTGGAGGCCACGCGCCTGCGCCGCGATCATCGAGGCCACCAGGGGCGCCTGGTCGGCCGGGCATCCTTCGGCCACCACCAGGCTCTCCATCAGCGCGAGCGAGTCGTGGGCGGCCCGCTGGAGGTAGCGGGTGTAGCGTTCGGGCTCCCGCACCGCCAGGGCGTGCACTTCGAACAGCAGTCGGTAGACGGCCATGTTGCCCGGGGCGGTGGTGGTCCGCCACCAGCGCGTCAGGCTCGTCAGATCGCGCGGAGAGTCGGCGAGGTCCGCGGCCTCCGCCAGCCGTCGCCGGAGGAGCTCGATCACCTCCGTGAGCAGGTTCTCCTTGGAGCCGAAGTGATGCAGCAGCGTCCCATGGCTCACCCCGATCGCGCCGGCCAGCGGCCTCATTGCCAGGCCGCTGACGCCGTGCTCCAGGACATAGTCGGCGACGGCGCCCAGCAGTTCAGGACGCCGATGCTGGTAACGAAGACTCCGACCGTCGATGTGCTCCGCGTCCACCCGGCGGATGGTACGCGAGCGGCAAATAGATTGACCAAATGGTTGATCTATTTCTACGGTGGTCGGCATGAGCCACGACATCGGACGTCTGCACCACGTAGGCCACGTCGTCAGTGACATGGGCGAAGCCCTCAACCTCTACTGGCGGCTGGGCTTCACCCTGGCACCGCCGGCCTATCCCGCGATGGCCTCGACCGAGGGGGCCGCCCCGGAGCCGTTCGGTGCGGCGAATGCTCACGCCGACTTCCCGCGCAACTTTGTCGAGCTCGTCACCTGCGTGCCGCAGGGAGGGGCCACCCGGGTCCCCAGCGATGCGAAACTCGTCCCCCTGCAGGCTCCGGCCGAGTTGCTGCCCCAACTTGTGGAACGCATCAGCAGCACCAGCGCCAATATCGCAGCGCTCCTCGAACGCTTCGAGGGCCTGCACATCCTCATGTTTGCCTCGCCCGACATCGACGACGACGCCGCGCGACTGAGCTCTGCCCGCGTGGCGCACGGCGGAGTCAACACCGTCCACCGTGCGGTGGAGACCGCCGACGGAACCCGCGCGGAGTCCGTCCGCTATCTGGAGATCGACAGCCGTGAACCGGCCGCGAGGCCGGGGACGGTGGCCGAGGGAAGGGTGGGGGTTGTCGCAGACCTGGACCCACTGGCGCAAGCTGCTCGGCAGCTGGACCACCCCAACGGCGCCCTCGACCTCGTCGAGGTCGTGACCTGTGTAGCGGAAGCTGAACTCGACGCCACTGGGGCCAGGTACCAGGACTACCTCGGCAGCCCGGCGCAGGCCGACGGGCCGTCGCGGTTCTTCGACCTTGACGGCGCCCGGCTGACGCTCGTGCCCGATTCCCAGCTCTCGACGGTCCTGCCAGGCGAACACGCCCCCGCCGTCCCCATGTTCGTCGCCTACGCGGTCGCCGTGCGCGATCTCGCCGCCACCTGGAAACTTCTGCACGACAACGGATTCCCGCTCAGCCTGACCGACTCAGGCGACATCTTCGTACCCGCCGCGTCCGCGCTCGGCGCCGCGATCATCTTCCGCGAGGCGAGCCAACTACACCGGTGACCACTCAGCACGGCAGGACGGCCCTTGGTGACATCAGCGCGGACGAGAAGACCTCCATCCAGGCCCGCTGCCGCTGCCATCCCACCCTCGCCCCCGGCAAGGCCCGCGCCATGCGCGTCAACCACACCTACGGCCGCGGCGGCGCGGTGGCCTACCTGGCCGCCTACGACGTCCACCACGCGAAGGTGTTCGGCCGCACCGAACCACGCACCGGCATCGTCCCGTTCATGAATCTGGTCACCCAGGTCATGAGCCGCGAGCCCCGAAGGATTTCCAGAGCCGACCACTAAGTCACCAGCGACCAACCACAGTGGACATAGCCGTCCGCCCGCTCATCCGGACCCCGCCGTCGGCATCACTGCACGCAGAACTCGTTGCCCTCGGGGTCCTGCAGGACGATGCAGTAGCCGTTGGGTTCATCCACCTCGCGGACGTAGGCGGCGCCCAGCGCCTTGAGGCGTTCGACGTGCTCGGCGATGATCTGGCGGCGCTCAGCCGTCTTGTCGAGCGCCAGGCCCCGCTGGCTCACGTTGACGTCCAGGTGCACCCGGTTCTTCACGGTCTTGCCCTCGGGCACGCGCTGGAAGAAGATCCGCGGCCCCTCGCCCTCCGGGTCCATCACCGCAGAGAAGGCGTCCCACCTGTCCTCGGGCAGTCCGATCTGCCGCCCGAACTGCTCCCAAGACTCGAATCCGGGTGGCGGCGGCTGGAGCTCGTATTCCAGCGCCACCGCCCAGAACTCCGCCAACCGCGCCGGATCATGCGCATCAAAGGTCACCTGAAAGCCCAAGCCCACCGCGACCACCTCCGGCACGCACCCTAGAGCCGAGCCCCGACAAATCAGGCGGTCGCCAAGACGACGTCGGTCCGCGAGAAGTCATCCCCGACGCAGAGCAGCGGCCGCCCGGCTACGCCGGCAACCGCGTAGGTCAGGCAGTCACCGAAGTTCAGCCCCGCCGGATGCCGCCCCTCCCCGAAACGTTCGTAGGCCTCGACCGCGACCTTCCAGTGCTCCGCCCCGCAGTCGACGATCTCGACGCCGACTTCCTCGAAGAAACGGGCGAGCAAGGTCCGTCCGACCACGCCGAGCCGAGCGGTGAGGACGATCCCGGTTTCGACGGCGGTCGGCCCGCCGACGCTCACCTCATCCGCCTGCGCGAGCGACTTGAGCAGCCGCTCGTGACCGTCCTCTTTGAGCAGGATCGCCACGATCGTCGAACTGTCGAGGATCACACGCCCTCCGATCCGTAACCGAGAACGGCCTCGCGTTCCGCCCGGGTGACCGGCCGCCCCAGCTCCGAATGCGGCACCTGCGGCCAAGCCTCGTGCTCCAGGAACCTCATCAACCGCGCTTCCCGGTCGGCCCGGCGGGCCTGCTGGAGGAGCCGTTCAAGGCGTTCCTCCAGCGACTGCCGGATCGCACCCGTCTTCGTCTCGCCCGCCAGCTCGGCGACCTTGGCCGCCAGCTCCTCGGTCCGCCCGTCCTTGATGTTGAGCGCCATGACACCATGGTACCAATTCAGGCACCTTTACACCTTCGACGGCAGTTCGGTGTCCCAGTCGAGCCAGTCCGCCGGGTCGCCGTCCGGCGGGGCGTCGGTGTGGCGCAGGCTCAGCCGTTCGACCTCTTCGGCTCGTTCCGCGTGGTCGGGAGCGAGCGCGGCACTCAGCTGCGCGCTGCGGGCCGTGTTGCGCTCGACCCTCGGTCGGCGCAGTCGCTCGTAGCCGTCCAAGCTCCCGTGGTCGCGCAGCGCCTTGGCCAGGACCACTGCGTCCTCAGCCGCCATCGACGCGCCCTGGCCGGTCGCCGGGGATGCCGCGTGCGCCGCGTCACCGATGAGCAGCAGACGGCCGTTGCGCCAGCGCGGTGTCGGCACGAGGTCGTGGGCGTTGGTGGCGAGCACGGTGTCGGTGGCTGCGACGATGTCCGCCGCCGGAGTCCGGTCCGGGCGAAGTGCCGCGAGCAACCGGTCGCGCATGGCCGCCGCAGTTTCCGCGCCGTCCAGCGGCGGCGCCGGCACCCGGCTGAACCAGTACGTCCGCCCCTCCGGCGAGACCGCGTAGCCGAAGGCGCTGCGACCGCCCCGGATCATCTCGATGCGTCCCGGCTCGTGCGGCGGCGCGGCGCGATCGGCGTAGCCGTAGAAGACCTGCTGGCCCGCGTAGCGCTTCGACGCGGGGTCGACCAACGGGCGCACCACCGAGTTCAGCCCGTCGGCACCGAGGAGCAGGTCTCCCGCGACCTCCCGGCCGTCGGCGAAACGCGCCACCACCCGGTCGCCGTCCTGCTCCGCGCCGACGAACCGCGCACCGTACTCGATGGGCAGGCCGCGGCGGTGGGCCTCCGACCGCAGCAGCTCGCACAACTCGGCGCGACGCAGGCAGCGGAACTCACCATCTAATGTGGACACCGCGATCTCGCCGCCGTCGCTACCGGTGAGGCGCAGCGAGGTCAACGGGAAACCCGCCGCCGGCACGACGTCGATCTGGCGCAACGCCAGCAAACCGTTGGCCGCCACCGTCAGGAACGCCCCGATGTCCGCACCGATGTCCGGGTGCGCCTCGTGCACGCTCACTCCGAACCCGGCCTTGGACAGCGCCAGCGCGGCCGACGTGCCCGCGATCCCACTACCGACGACGACCACGTGCATGACGACTCCCCAGTTGCCGACCCGACGACTGCCCGCTTGCGATCACCGTAGTCCAGCCCACCCGGTCGCGTGGTGGCCGATCACCAGCCTCGCCAACCCAGCCGCGGCGCGCTCATCCAATTTGGACAGATGACGAAGCGCACTGGCCGGATCTGCCCGGGCGGAGTCGCTTGTTCCGACGGCACCTCGGCACGCGTCACTCGATGCCGGCGGCGTCCATGCCCCGGATCTCCTTCTTCAGGTCGTGGATCTCGTCGCGCAGCCGCGCCGCCAGCTCGAACTGCAGCTCGCGGGCCGCGTTCATCATCTGGTCGTTGAGCTGCTGCACCAGGTCCGCCAGCTCCGCGCGCGGCATCGACTTGATGTCGCGATCCTCCAGCAGCCCGGCGCCGGCCACCGCCTCCCCGGTCGGCTTCTTGCCGCGCGAGACGTTGCGGCCGGAACCGCCGACGGCCACCGACTCCTCGGTGTCCTCTGCCTCCGCGTACACCCGGTCCAGGATGTCGGCGATCTTCTTGCGCAGCGGCTGCGGGTCGATGCCGTGCTCTTCGTTGTAGGCCGTCTGCTTGGCGCGCCGCCGGTTGGTCTCGTCGATGGCGTGCCGCATCGAGTCGGTGATCCGGTCCGCGTACATGTGCACCTGGCCCGACACGTTCCGCGCCGCGCGGCCGATCGTCTGCACCAGGCTGGTGCCGGAGCGCAGGAAGCCCTCCTTGTCGGCGTCCAGAATGGACACCAGCGAGACCTCCGGCAGGTCCAGGCCCTCGCGCAGCAGGTTGATGCCGATCAGCACGTCGTACTCGCCCAGGCGCAGCTGCCGCAGCAGCTCGACCCGCCGCAGCGTGTCGACCTCGGAGTGCAGGTACCGCACCCGGATGCCCAGTTCGAGCAGGTAGTCGGTGAGGTCCTCGGCCATCTTCTTGGTCAGCGTGGTGACCAGCACCCGCTCGTCACGCTCGGCGCGCTCCCGGATCTCGTGCACCAGGTCGTCGATCTGGCCCTCGGTGGGCTTGACGATCACCTCGGGGTCGATCAGCCCGGTCGGGCGGATCACCTGCTCGACGAACTCGCCGCCGGCCTGCGCCATCTCGTACGGGCCCGGCGTCGCCGACAGGTACATCGCCTGCCCGATCCGGTCGGAGAACTCCTCGAAGGTCAGCGGCCGGTTGTCCAGCGCGCTGGGCAGCCGGAAGCCGTGCTCGACCAGGGTCCGCTTGCGGGACGCGTCGCCCTCGTACATGCCGCCGATCTGCGGCACCGTGTAGTGCGACTCGTCGATGACCAGCAGGAAGTCGTCCGGAAAGTAGTCGATCAGCGTCGCGGGCGCCGTCCCGGCCGGGCGGTCGTCGATGTGCCGGGAGTAGTTCTCGATGCCGGAGCAGAAGCCGACCTGGCGCATCATCTCGATGTCGTACTGGGTACGCATCCGCAGCCGCTGCGCCTCCAGCAGCTTGTTCTGCTTCTCCAGCAGGCCCAGCTGCTCCTCCAGCTCGGCCTCGATGCCACGGATGGCCTTCTCCATCCGCTCCGGGCCGGCCACGTAGTGCGTCGCCGGGAAGATCCGCAGGTCGCGCACCTCGCGCACGATCTCGCCCGTCAGCGGGTGCAGGTAGTGCAGCCGGTCGATCTCGTCGCCGAAGAACTCCACGCGCACCGCGAGCTCCTCGTAGGCCGGGATGATCTCCACGGTGTCGCCGCGCACCCGGAACGTGCCGCGGGCGAACGCGATGTCGTTGCGCGTGTACTGGACGTCCACCAGCGCGCGCAGGAACACGTCGCGGTCGATCTCGCCGCCGACCGCCAGCGGGATGGCCCGGTCCAGGTACGACTGCGGGGTGCCCAGGCCGTAGATGCAGGACACCGACGAGACCACCACGCAGTCGCGGCGGCTGAGCAGGTTCGACGTGGCGGAGTGGCGCAGCCGCTCGACGTCCTCGTTGATCGACGAGTCCTTCTCGATGTAGGTGTCGGTCTGCGGGACGTACGCCTCGGGCTGGTAGTAGTCGTAGTAGCTGACGAAGTACTCGACGGCGTTGTCCGGGAAGAAGCCGCGCAGCTCGTTGGCCATCTGGGCGGCCAGCGTCTTGTTCGGCTCCAGCACCAGGGTGGGCCGCTGGATGCGCTCGATCAGCCAGGCGGTGGTCGCCGACTTGCCCGTACCGGTGGCGCCGAGCAGCACGACGTCCTTCTCACCGGAGTTGATCCGGCGCTCCAGGTCGGCGATCGCCTGCGGCTGGTCGCCGGCGGGCTGGTAGTCGCTGACCATGCGGAACCGGGCGTCGGTCCGCGGGATGTCGCTGACCGGCCGAAACTCGGAGCGGGCCAGTACGGGGTGCTCAGTCGCGAATGCCACGACAACCAATGTACGAGCCCACCCCGACATCGTGTCGCGTCACGGGGTGCTCAAACGGCTACCAGGGCAGATAATGGGTTACGTCACCCCAGTGCAGGAGGTGGTGTGATGTCGAGCAGCGCACCTATCGCTGGGCATCCGGATCTCACCGAGATGCGCCTGCGCTACGAGCGGGCAGCGGAAACTCCGACCGCTCAGGTGGCGGACGGCTTCACCGTGCTCGGTGGCCTGTTCGTCGCATTGTCGCCGTGGATCACCGGCTTCTCCGCAATGACGCCGTCGTTGACGCTGAACAACCTGGTCACCGGTCTGACCGCGACCGTTCTAGGGCTCTCGTTCGCGGCCGCCTACCACCGCACGCACGGCATCGCCTGGACCGTTCCGGTGCTGGGTGTGTGGACGATCGTGGCCGTATTCGTCATGAGCGGCACCGCCATCACGACCAGCAGCGTGCTGTGCAACGTGATCGGCGGAGCGGTCCTGATCCTCGCGGGTTTGGGCACGATGGCTCCGGCCTACGCCACCCGCGCGACGACCTGACCCCGACCGATCGGAGGTGAGGGAGCACAAGTGGTGAAGGAATAGCGGGCGCGACGACCTTCGGACGTCGCGCCCGCCCGCATACAGTGGCAGGGTGACCACGCAGCGCGAGATCGCCGAACAGCTCGGCCTGCCCGTTCACCCGCCGAAGGTCGAGGTCTTCGACCTGGTCGCGAACACCAACACCGACCCCAAGGGCCACGTGCGCACCGTGACGCACTACGCGCGCGAGCCCTTCGGCCTCTACCTGGCCCGCCCGACTCCCGGGCATCCCCGCATCGCCGCCCTCGAATCCTGGCTGCTGCCCGCGCTGGGGCTGCGCGTGACGCGCTGGTACTGGCATCCGGGCCACGAAGACGACGTGGATTTCTACGTCGACGTGGCGGACGTAGAGCCGGGCGAACGGCAGTGGCGGACGGTCGATCACTACCTGGACATCGTGGTGCGGGACGGGCGCGCGGCGGAACTGCTGGACGTCGACGAATTCTTGATCGCCGTGCGGGCGGAACTGCTCGACCCGGAAACCGCGGAGCGCGCGATGCGGCGCGCCTGCACTGCGGTCGATGGCCTCGCCCGGCACGGGTACGACCTGGCGAAATGGTTGCGCGACAACGGAATCGAGCTGTCGTGGCACGGGCAACCTGTCCAAGGTCCCGTGCCGGACCAGCGAAAGCTACCGCCATCCCGGTGACGGTTGCGACACGTACCGAATCGATATTCGACGAGCTCCGAAAAGTTACGTTAAAAACTGGTGCTGTCGATCTTTAAACGCTGTTTTCCCGTTACTGTCTGACGCCGTGAGCGCTGTGATTTCACCCCAATTGGTTGAAGTTATCGACGTCTTCAGCTCGCAGCGTAGGCAGCCTTCCGGCTTCGTCGCGCAGCTGGAGGTCTGCCACGTCGAGCGCTGGGGACTCTCCGTGGAGTGCCCGACACCGGAGGCACCGGACCACGACGCCGAGATCACCTGGCTGCTGCCCGACCTCGGGCTGCGGCTGACCCGCTACCGCCCGCGCCGCAGGCACTCCCGCCGGGGACCGAGCCTGCTCACGGCGGTCCACATCGAGCGCGAAACCCGGTCGTGGACCACGACCGACCTGCTGCTCGGTCTGGAGGTCGGAGAGCACGGCCGCCCGCGGATCACGCACGCCGCCGAGTTCGCCACCGCGGTCGGCAACGGCCTGATCCGGCTCAGCGAAGCCGACTACGCGCTGCGCACGGTGCACCGCACGCTGGACGAGGTGACCCGCCACCGGGACCTCAACCAATGGCTGGCCCACAGGGGCATCTTCGACATCTGGTGAGCTACCGGTCCGGACCCGTGTGTACTTGGTGCTGCTATAGAGGCTGTTTTGGATGTGGTGACGTGCGGATGTGGTAACGCGGGGCTTTTGTCTTTGAAGCGGCGCAGCCGCTTAGCCCACCTATGCAACTTGCACCGCCGCGGGTTCTCAGGTGTCTTCTCGCGAGGACAGCCCCGACGTGGTGAATTGGTCATTCATGATGTCGGGGATCCCACAGTGAGAAGGCGCCTGAGGTTCCGCCACCCGCACCGCCACGCAGAACGAGGTTGGAAACAGCCTCTATAATAGCGACACAACGTACACACGGGCCCTGACCTGCAGAGACGCCTGTCAACGCGGTGAGGATTCGAGGCGGATGAGGCGGCGCTCCACCGCCGCGCTCACCGCCGCCATCCGGCTGTCCACGCCGAGCTTCGAGTAGATGTGCACCAGATGCGTCTTCACCGTCGCCTCGCTGATGAACAGCTTCTTGGCCAGCTCCTTGTTGCCCAGGCCCTGCGCCAGCAGTTCCAGGATCTCGACCTCGCGGGCACTCAGCGACTGCTCCGGCGCGCGGCTGCGCTGCAGCAGCCGGGACGCGATCTCCGGCGAGAGCATGGTCTTGCCCTGCGCGGCGGCCCGGATCGCCTGGAACAGCTCCTCCGGCGGCCCGGCCTTGAGCAGGTAGCCGGTGGCGCCCGCGTCGATGGCGCGGGCGATGTCGGTGTCGGCGTCGTAGGTGGTCAGCACGAGCACCCGCGGCGGCGTGTCCAGCGTCAGCAGCCGCCGGGTCGCCTCCACGCCCTCGACCCCGTCGCCGAGCTGCAGGTCCATCAGCACCACGTCGGGCCGGAAGGCGTCCGCCTGCCGCACGGCTTCCGCCGCCGTGGCGGCCTCGCCGACGACCTCGATGCCCGCATCGCCGGCGAGCAGCGCCTGCAGCCCGGCCCGCACCACTGGGTGGTCGTCGACCACCAGCACCCGCACCGCGTCCGTCACGAGATCCCTCCCACCGGCAACGTAGCCGCCACGGCCGTGCCCTCTCCGGGCCGGCTCTCCACCGCCAGCGTGCCGCCCGACTGCTCCACCCTCGCCCGCATCCCGGACAACCCGTAGCCGCGCCCGGTCCCGGGACGCGGGGCCGCCGGGTCGAAACCGGTGCCGTCGTCGCGCACGTCCAAGGTAACTTCATCGTCCAAATAGGACAGCGTCACCGCGGCGATGCGCGCCGCGCTGTGCTCGCGGACGTTGGCCAGCGCGCCCTGGGCGACCCGCAGCAGCACCGCGTCGTCGGCCGCCCTGGTCGGCAGCGCCTCGCCCACCACCTCGAAGCGGACCTCGACACCCGACTCCGCCGCGGTCCGGCCGGCCAGCTCGCGCAGGGCCTCCGGCAGCGACTGCCGCTCGAGCGCGGCCGGCGCGAGCCCGCGCACGAACCGACGGGCCTCGGCGAGGTTGTCCTCCGCGACCTCGCCCGCGCGCCGCACGTGCTCGTTGGTGTCGCCGCCGCGCTCCGCCGCTTGCAGCAGCATCCGGATGCTGGACAGGCCTTGGGCGATCGTGTCGTGGATCTCGCGGGCCAGCCGCTCGCGCTCCCAGCTGATGCCCGCCTCGCGCTGTACGTCGGCCAGTTCGCCGCGCGTGCGCACGAGCTGGTCGATCAGCGCCTTGCGGCGCTCGCTCTCCCGGCGCAGCTCCAGGAACACCGCGGTCGCCATCGTCGCCACGGCCAGCGGCACCAGCACGTCGACGACCTCGAACCGGGGCGCCAGCCGCAGCTGCCCGAAGATCACCGTCGCCGTCAGCAGCACCACGGCGATGATCAGGGGCTTGGGCCGCAGCAGCCGCAAGCAGACGAAGAACAACGGCACCGCGCACCAGCTGAAGCTGGGCGCCACCAGCACCAGCGCGCACCAGAGCGCGACCACCGCGCCTAACCACACCTGCCGCACGTGCTTGGTCTGCTCCCAGAAGGCGACACCGAGCACGTAGACCACGACCAGCGCCCCGGAAAGGCCCAGCAGCAGCGGGGTCACGCCCGCCAGGCCGTGCGCGGCGACGTAACGCGATGCCGAAGACGCGAGCAGCACGAAGAAGCCCACGTGCATCGCGCGGTACAGCCAGCCTCCCGGCCGGAGGTCGTCGGTCAAAGCGGTCCTCTCGCGCGGTCGCGGCGGGTTCGAAGACACGAACCTAGACGGCGCGCCGCGCGCCCGCATCAATGGATCGGTTGATCCGGGATCCACCGCGCAAGGCCGTCGAACGATCCTTTCCGACGACGTCCGGAGCCCGCCTGCGACGGAAGCTTCAAGCACAAGCCAATCGGAGCTAGGAGCGAATCCCGATGCAGTCCACCACCCGCAACCGCGCAATCGTCGGCACCCTGGTCGGCCTCGGCATCCTCGGCGGCGCCACCGGTCTGACCGTCGCGCAGGCCGACCCGGCCCAGCAGCAGACCCCGCCGCGTCCCCCGGCCGCCGTCCTGCAGCAGCCGGTGCTGAGCATCGACTCCGCCACCAAGGCCGCGCAGGCCGCGCTCGACGCCGCCGAGGCCAAGGGCCAGCGCGTCACCGTGTCCATCGTGGACCGCGCGGGCAACGAGCGGGTGCGCCTGACCGGCGACGGCGCGGGCCCGCAGAGCGGCGAGTCGGCGAAGCGCAAGGCGTTCACCGCGGTCGCCTGGGGCCGGGCGACTTCGGAGCTGGGCAAGCAGGCCACCGGCGACGGCGCCACGCTGCGCGACATCCCGGGCACGCTGTTCCTCGGCGGCGGCGTCCCGGTGACCGCCGGCTCGCCGATCGCGGGCATCGGCGTGGCCGGTGCGCCCAGCGGTGACCTGGACGAGGAGTTCGCCCGCGCCGGGCTGCAGGCCATCCAGGCCGAACTGCGCTGAACCCCCGGCCGGTCCCCGGCGTCGCCGGGGACCGGCCAGCACCCGAGCAGGAGGACCTGATGAGGACCGCGCAAACCGGTGCGATCAGCCGACGAGTGGCAGTCGGAGTGTTCGCCGCGATCGCACTCGCCGCTTGTGCTCCGGCCGAGCCGCCGGCTGTGCCAGCGGCTCCCCCGGCACCGGCGGAACAACAACAGCAGCAGCCCGCCCCCGAACGCGCGCCCAACCCCGCGGCGGATCAGCAGCTCCTGCGCGCCGCCGACGACGGCGATCTCGACCAGGTGCGCGCCGCGCTGGCCACCGGCGCCAACGTCGAGTCGCGCGACGACCACCAGCGCACCCCGCTGCTGCTGGCCGCGCTCGCCGACCACGTCGACGTCGCCCGTGAACTGGTCAAGGCCGGTGCCGATCCGGACGCCCAGGACTACCGCCGCGACAGCGCCTTCCTCGTCACCGGTGTCACCGGCAGCGTCGGCATGCTCGAAGCGCTGCTGCCCGCCAACCCCGACTTCGCGCTGACCAACCGCTACGGCGGCACCGCGCTGATTCCGGCCGGTGAGCACGGGCACGTCGAATACGTGCGCGCGGCGGTGAAGACCGGCATCGACATCAACCACGTGAACGACCCCGGTTGGACCGCGCTGCTGGAAACCGTGGTGCTCGGCGACGGAAGCGAGCGCTACCAGGAGGTCACACGGCTGCTCGTGGACGCGGGTGCGGACGTGAACATCCGCGACCGCAACGGCCTGACGGCGCTGCAGCACGCCGAGCGCAACGGCTACCCCAAGATCGCCGAGATCCTCCGCTCGGCGTCCTGAGCGCGGTGGGGCGGGCCCCGAAATCGCCCCACCGCACCGGGTGGAGGGCAACGGCGCCCTCCACCCCCTCGTGAGTGTTCGTTCCGGTAAGAACCGGAGCGAGCACTCACGAGAAAAAGCTCAGCCCGGAAAGGATCCCGATACCGATGGCGGATCAACAACTCCTGCAGGCAGCCCGCACCGGCGACGTCGACGCGGTCCGCGCCGAGATCGCCGCGGGGACCGATGTCGAAGCCCGCGACGAGCACCAGCGCACCCCGCTGCTCCTGGCCGCGCTGGGCGACCACGTCGACGTGGCCCGCGAACTGGTCGAGGCCGGCGCGGACCCCAACGCCCAGGACGACCGCCGCGACAGTGCCTTCCTCGCCACCGGCGTGACCGGCAGCGTCGCGATGCTCGAAGCGCTGCTGCCCGCCAACCCCGACTTCACGGTGACCAACCGCTTCGGCGGCATCGCGATCATCCCGGCCAGCGAGCGCGGCCACGTCGACTACGTGCGCGCTGCCGCACGCGCCGGACTGAACGTCAACCGCCTCGGCTGGACGGCGCTGCTCGAAGCGGTGATCCTCGGCGACGGAAGCCGCCCCTACCAGGAGATCGTGCAGATCCTCCTCGACGCCGGAGCAGACGCGAACATCCCCGACAACGACGGCGTCACGGCGCTCCGGCACGCCGAAGCCCACGGCTACGCCAAGATCGCCGAACCCCTCCGCCCGGCGACCTGAGCCGGGCTCAGCCGGTCCAACCGGTGCGCTCGGCCCAACGCCAGGCTTCGGGGAGCGCCTTGGCGAACCAAGGTTCCTTGGCGTCCGCGTAGGCGCCGTAGTCCGGGTCGGCCGCGTGTTCCGCCGCCACCTTCCGCTTGAGCGCGAGGTATTCGTCGCGGGCCGCTTCGTCGGCGCGCAGCCACGCCGGGAACAGCAGCGCGACGCGCTGACCCGGCGTGGCGTCGACCCGGACGTGCAGGTTCGCGTAGCGGCCCGGATCGGCCGACACGTGGATCCGCTTCTCCCAGAGCGCCGGATCGGGCGCGAAGACATGCGGGGTGTCGGCGAGGATGCCCGGCCGCACCGGGAAACCCGCCTCGCCCAGCGGCTCGGCGAGCGCATCCGCGTCCGCCAGCGACCGGACCGTCAGCTGCAGGTCGATGATGTCCTTCGCGGGCAGGCCGGGCACCGAGGTGGAGCCGACGTGGTCGATCCGCACCGCCTTGTCGCCCGCGGCGCGCTCGATCCGGGCGATCAGCCGCCGCGCCTGCCGCGGCCACTCCGGATCCGGATCGACCAGCTTGGGCGCCCGCTTCGGCGGGCGGCGGCGCAGCCGCAAGTTTTCCTCGAACAGCACCAACCGGTCCTGCCACAGCGCATCGACCTGGGCCAGCACGGCATCGACCGAACCGCTGTTGTCCAGCCAGACGTCCGCGACCTCGCGCCGCTGCTCGACCGTGGCCTGCGCGGCGATGCGAGCGCGGGCGTCGTCCTCCGCCAGGCCGCGGTCGATCAGACGCCGCACCCGGTCCGGCTCCGGCGCATCGACGATGACCACCAGGTGGTAGTTCGGCGCGTAGCCGACCTCGACGAGCAGCGGCACGTCGTGCACGACGACCGCGTCGGCGGGCGCCTGCGCCATCCGCTCGGCCGTCAGGTCGCGGATCTTGGGATGCGTGATCGCGTTGAGGTCCGCGCGCGCCTCGTCGTCGCCGAAGACCTTGCCCGCCAACGCCGGGCGGTTCAGCGCGCCGTCGGCGTCCAGGACGTCCTCGCCGAACCTCTCGACGAGTTCGGCGAGCCCAGGCGTGCCCGGCTGCACCACCTCGCGGGCCAGCGCATCGGCGTCGATGAGCACCGCGCCGAGCTCCACCAGCCGCCGAGCGACCGTCGACTTGCCGGACCCGATTCCACCGCTCAATCCCACCCGCAACACGAAACCCATCTTGCCAGCCCGACAGGCCACGTCGGCCGACCGGTGTGAAGTGAACGGCCCGTTCGCTTCGATAGACGAGACGAACGGGCCGTTCACCCCAAAGCCAAGACAGGTTCCACGGCGCCCGAAAAGACTCACGGCCCCGCACCTCGAAAGGTGCGGGGCCGTGGTGTGTTGCCTCAGCCGCTAGGCGTCAGGCTCACGCGCCGCCGGAGAGCTTCTCCCGCAGCGCAGCCAGCTGCGCGTCGCTGGCCAGCGAACCGCTGTCCTGCTCGTCGCTGGAAGCCGACGAGTAGTTGCCGCCACCGCTGGTCGGCTCCTCGCCGCCACCGGCCGCGGCGGCCGCAGCGGCCTCCGCGTCGGCCTGGCGGGCCTTGGTGATCTGGGCGATGTGCTTCTCGAAGCGCGTGTGGGCCTCGGCGTACTGCCGCTCCCATTCCTCACGCTGCTTCTCGTAGCCCTCGGTCCACTCCTGGGTCTCCACGTCGAAGCCCTCGGGGTAGATGTAGTTGCCCTCGTTGTCGTACTCGGCCGCCATCCCGTACTGGGTGGGGTCGAACTCCGAGTCCGGGCTGAAGCCCTCGTTGGCCTGCTTCAGCGACAGCGAGATCCGGCGACGCTCCAGGTCGATGTCGATGACCTTGATCATCACCTCGTCGCCGACCTGGACGACCTGCTCCGGGATCTCCACGTGGCGCTCGGCCAGCTCGGAGATGTGCACCAGGCCCTCGATGCCCTCGTCGACGCGGACGAACGCACCGAACGGCACCAGCTTGGTGACCTTGCCCGGCACGATCTGACCGATCGCGTGGGTGCGGGCGAACTGACGCCACGGGTCTTCCTGGGTGGCCTTCAGCGACAGCGAGACGCGCTCGCGGTCCATGTCCACGTCGAGCACCTCGACGGTGACTTCCTGGCCGACCTCGACGACCTCGCTCGGGTGGTCGATGTGCTTCCAGGACAGCTCCGAGACGTGCACCAGACCGTCAACGCCACCGAGGTCGACGAACGCACCGAAGTTGACGATGGAGGACACGACGCCCTTGCGGACCTGGCCCTTCTGCAGCTGGTTGAGGAACTCGCTGCGGACCTCGGACTGGGTCTGCTCCAGCCAGGCGCGGCGGGACAGAACCACGTTGTTGCGGTTCTTGTCCAGCTCGATGATCTTGGCCTCGAGCTCGCGGCCGACGTAGGGCTGCAGGTCGCGGACACGGCGCATCTCGACCAGCGAGGCGGGCAGGAAGCCGCGCAGCCCGATGTCGAGGATGAGGCCGCCCTTGACGACCTCGATGACGGTGCCCTTGACCGGCTCGTCCTTCTCCTTGAGCTCCTCGATGGTGCCCCAGGCGCGCTCGTACTGCGCGCGCTTCTTGGAGAGGATCAGCCGGCCTTCCTTGTCCTCCTTCTGGAGAACAAGCGCCTCGACGAAGTCGCCGACGGTCACGACCTCGGCGGGATCGACGTCGTGCTTGATCGACAGTTCGCGGGACGGGATGACGCCCTCGGTCTTGTAGCCGATGTCAAGCAGCACCTCGTCGCGATCGACCTTGACGATGGTGCCCTCAACAATGTCCCCATCGTTGAAGTACTTGATGGTCTGGTCGACGGCGGCGAGGAAGTCCTCCTCCGTCCCGACGTCGTTCACTGCGACCTGCGGCTTGGTGGCGGCTGCAGTCGGGACGGTGGTGGTGTCGGTGGACATCAGGTGGGTTGCTCCGGTACGGATAGTTTGGTCGCTGGATCTACGTTGTTGCCGCGCCCCGGGCATCGGGCCGAGCCCAACAGGCTTGCTGGACCAGGAGTTTCCGCTCCGCCGACCGTCCCCCACCGCCGGTGTGACCCGGCAGGGAAGAACCGCCGGCGAAAGACCTACGGCGCGGGCGGTATCGTACGCGCTTTCTCGATCGTCGGGCAAACCGCGGTACGCCTGAACGACCGGCCGCCCCCGGGCGAGGAGAATGCTCCACGTCCGAGCAATACCCGATATCGGCGGGGGGGAATCCTTGGCACGAGCCGATGACCCGGAAGACGACGAGCTCCAGAATAGCTCCGCGGAGCGGCTGTTGGGCACAACGGGTGTGAGCAAACGCACTGTCGACGCGGCGGAATCGCGGGGGGCGAGCCGGCTGTGGTGGGACGCCGACGCCGACGACTACCAAGCCGAGCACGGCGCGTTCCTCGGCGACAGCGACTTCATGTGGTGCCCGGAGCGGCTCCGCGAGGCCGACGCCGGCCTGCTCGGCGACGTCCGGGGCAAGCGGGTGCTGGAGGTCGGCTGCGGCGCGGCGTCGTGCTCGCGGTGGCTGGCCGACCAGGGCGCGCACCCGGTGGGGCTGGACATCTCGGCTGGCATGTTGCGGCACGCCGTCGAGGGTGGCGAGCGCAGCGGGACCGCGGTGCCGCTGGTGCAGGCGAGCGCGGATTGCCTGCCGTTCGCCGACGGCTCCTTCGACCTGGCCTGCTCCGCGTTCGGCGGGGTGCCGTTCGTGGCCGATGCCGGCGCGGTGTTCCGGGAGGTCGCGCGGGTGCTGCGGCCGGGCGGCCGGTGGGTCTTCGCGGTGACGCATCCGATGCGGTGGATTTTTCCCGACGATCCGGGACCGACCGGGCTGACCGCCACGCACTCCTACTTCGACCGCACGCCGTACCTGGAGGTCGACGACGCGGGCCGGGCCACCTACGTGGAGCACCACCGCACCCTCGGCGACTTCGTCCGCCAGCTGGCCGGCGCCGGGCTGCACCTGGTCGATCTGATCGAGCCGGAGTGGCCGGCGGGGCACACTCAGACCTGGGGGCAGTGGAGCCCGCTGCGCGGACGCCTGTTCCCCGGCACCGCGATCTTCGTCTGCCACCGCTGAGAGAATCTTTCCCAGACTCGTTCGCGCCGACGCCGTCCGGACTTCGGGATCCCCCACTCCTCGGGCCGTCCTCGCCAGACGACGCCTGAGAACCCGCGGCGGTGCAAGCTGCGTGGGTGGATTAAGCGGCCGGCGCCGCTTCAAGAACAAACAACCAGTCCTACACGAGGGGAAGTCGTGGCGACTGCACAGGAGTTGATGCGGGCGCAGTTCGCGCGGTTCGCCGCACTGGACCCGCAACTGCCGGACGTCCACCAGCTGCCGGCCGGCGGCGAGGCGATCGTGGCCCGGATCCCCGGCGGCGGCACGGCCGCCGGGCTCGTCGCGCGGAACTCGAATCCGGCGGGGTCGGCGCAGAGCCTCTGGCAGGCCGGCGAGGTCTTCGAGCTCTTCCCGATCGTCGGAGAGCAGCCCCGCGCCGGCATGGACGCGTTGCTGCACGCCTGGCGCGAGTGGCTGGCGAAGCAGGCCTCGCCGGGGCCCAACTCGGCTTGCACGGTCGTGTGGCCGAGCCGGGACGTCGAGGCGACCAGGGCGTTGCTGGACCACGGTTTCCTGCCGCTGGCCTGCCTGTCCGTGCGGCCGACCGCACCGGTTGCATATACGAAACTATCTGGTACCGTAAACATACGTCGCGCCGGACCGGCCGACTTGGACGCCGTCGTCGAACTCACCCTCAACGAGCTCGAGTACGCGGCCATGGTCGGCACATCGACGTACCGACCCGACGCTCCGCAGCTGAAGCGGACCGCTGCGCACGTGCGCCTGCACTCCAGCGATCCGGTGTGGCTGGCGGAGCAGGACGGGACGCCGGTCGCGGTCGCGGAGTGCGGCTGGGTCGACACCGCCAAGTCACCCGGTGGCTCCCGGCTCCGATCCGGCACGTGGGCGTACGTCAACTGCGTGTCGGTGCAGGAGAAGCTCCGGGGCACCGGCGTCGGCCAGCAGCTGATGGCCACGGCGCACAACGAGTTCGCGCGTGCCGGAGCCGTCGGCAGCTTCCTGTACTACAACCCGCCCAACCCGTTGTCCTCGGTGTTCTGGCCCCGCCAGGGCTACCGGCCGCTGTGGACGATGTGGGAGGTGCGCCCGGCCACCGCGCTGCGCTGACGCTCGCGCGACCGGCGCACCGGTCGTGAAAGTCGAGGAGTCTGCGTGGAGATCGTCGCCACTGGCGTCGAGGTCATCGGAGCGCACGGGCCGCTTCTGGCGCCCACAACGCTGCGGGCGCGGACCGGGCAGGTCCTGCTGGTAGCGGGCGATCCGAACTCCGGCCGCACCGCGCTGGCGCTGGCCCTCTCCGGCCGGCTGCGCCCCACCCGCGGCAGCGTGCGCCTGGACGGCGCCATCGACACGACCGCGCTGCGACGCAGCGTCGCGGTCGTCGACGCGCCGCAGATCACCGAACCCGACGACGCGCTGGCGGTGCGCGACGTCGTCGCGGAAGGCCTGAGCCTGGCGGGCCGCAGATCCGGCCGCCGCAGGGTCCGCGACTGGCTGTCGGCCCACGACTGGCTCCCCGAAGGGGCCGCCGAGCAGCGCTTCGAGCACCTGGCCGGATACGAACGCACCCGGCTGCTGACCGAGCTCGCCTGCGAGGGCCGCGCCACCAAGGCCCTGGTGCTGGACTGCCCCGACCGCCACGGCGGCGACCCCACCGGCTGGTACTCCCTCGTCGCCCGCCAGGCCGAGCGCGGCCTGGCCGTGATCGTGCTCTGCTCCCCGCACTCCGCCGACAAGCTGGGCATCTCGCCCGCCCGCGTCGGCGCGGACAACCCCGAACAGTCCACTCTGGATTCTGCTGAAGGTCTGCGATGACTACATTCCGGCTCGCCGCCACCGAGCTGCGCCGCCTCACTTCGGGCAAACTGCCCAAGCTCGCGCTGCTCGCGGTCACCCTGGTGCCGCTGCTGTACGGCGCGATGTACATCTACGCGAACTGGGATCCCTACGGGAAGCTCGACTCGGTGCCCGCGGCCGTGGTCATCGACGACCAGGGCGCGCAGCGCGAGGACGGCACGCGGCTGGACGCAGGCCAGGACGTCTACCAGGAGCTCCTGGATTCCGACACCTTCGACTGGAGCCGCACCGACGCGCAGGAGGCGCAGGACGGCGTCGCCAGCGGCCGGTACACGTTCGCGCTGGTGGTGCCGAAGGGCTTCTCCGGGGCGCTGATCTCCCCCGCCGACTTCGAGCCGCGGCAGGCGAAGCTGCAGCTGATCACCAACGACGCCAACAACTACCTGGTCGGCACCATCGCCGACAAGGTGGCCTCCGAGGTTCGCAAGGGCGTCGCGGCCAGCGCCGGGACCGAGGCGGCGAACCAGTTCCTGCTCGGGTTCAGCACCGTGCACGACAAGACCGCCGAGGCCGCCGACGGCGCGGGCCAGATCGCCGACGGCGCGGGCGAGCTCCGCGACCACCTCGGCGAAGCCCGGCAGGGCACCGACAAGCTGGCGGACGGCGCCCAACAACTGGTCGACGGCCAGACCAAGCTCTCCGACGGCGCGAACCGGCTCAGCGACGGCACGCAGCAGCTGCGCGGCGGCCTCACCGAACTGCGGCGGTCGACCGCGCCGCTGCCGGAGCAAACCGCGAAGCTCGCCGACGGCGCAGCGCAGGTCGCGGCCGGCAACGAGCAGCTCGCGTCCAAGGCGGAGACGCTCGGCGGGCTCTCGCAGGAGATCGTCGACAACCTCAGCTCGACCAAGAAGGACATCGCCGACCAGCTCCGCAAGAACGGGTTGGACGAGGACGCGGTGCAGCGCATCGTCGCGGGCATCGACGAGCTCAACAAGCCCATCACCGACGCCAACGGCAAGGTGCAGACGCAGGTCGGCCAGCTGCGGAAGCTCGCCGACGGCTCCCAGCAGGTCGCGGACGGCAACCGTGCGCTGGCCAACGCGATGCCGACGATGACCAACGGCATCGGCCGCCTCGCCGACGGTGCCGTCCAGGTCGACGACGGCGCGCAGCAGCTCCGCGCCGGTGAGCAGCAGGCGCTGACAGGCACCAAACAGCTCAGCAGCGGCGCCGACCAGCTCGCGGGCGGCACCAAGCAGCTCGCCGACGGCTCCGGCAAGCTCGCGGACGGGTCGAACACGCTCGCGACGAAGCTGGGCGAAGGCCTGAACGAGATCCCGAACCCCGACGAGGACACCCGCAACGCCACCGCGGACACCATCGGCGACCCGGTCGCCATCGACACCATGGCCCAGGTCAAGGCCGGCACCTACGGGGCCGGGCTGGCGCCGTTCTTCATGGGCCTGGCGCTGTGGATCGGCGGTTTCGTGCTGTTCCTGCTGATGCGCCCGCTGTCCAACCGTGCGCTCGCCGCCGGTGTCGCGCCCTGGCGGGTCGCGATCGGCGGCTGGTTGCCCGCGGCGATCGTCGGGTTCGTGCAGGCAGTGCTGCTGTACCTGGTCGTGGTGTTCGGGGTGGGTGTGCAGCCGGCGCACACCTGGTGGACGCTCGGGTTCCTGATCCTGACGTCGTTCGCCTTCACCGCGGTGGTGCACGCGCTCAACGCGGCGTTCGGGCCGAAGGGCAAGTTCATCGCCCTGATCATCCTGGTGCTGCAGCTGGTCACCGCGGGCGGCACGTTCCCGTGGCAGACGATCCCGGAGCCGCTGCACCCACTGCACCAAGTGCTGCCGCTGGGCTACGTCGTCAACGGCCTGCGCCACCTGCTCTACGGCGGGGCGGGCACGACGGCCGCGACGAACGCGGCCGCGGTCCTGCTGTGCTACCTGGTGGCGTCCCTGCTGCTGAGCACGATCGCGGCCTGGCGCCAGCGGGTCTGGACCCCCACCCGCCTCAAACCCGAACTGTCCCTTTGAGGGGAAATTTCAGAATGGGTTTGCTTGGCGGTGCGAGCTGAGTCCCTCACCGCATGCGGCTGACGCCGCACCTGAAAGAACCGTAAGACGAGGAAGGTGCTGCCGGTGCTTGGGCACCGGCAGCACCGGCGTGCGGATCAGGTCAGCGGGATGGCGACCTCGATGCCGATCGCGTCGCCGGTCTCGTCGAGCCGCCCGATCTGGCGCATCGCCGCTAGATCCAGGTCGACCCCGCGCCGCTCGGCCTCGGCCAGCAGCGCGACGACGGCGGGATGCACCGCCGAGTCGATGACCGCAACGCCGTCGTCATGCCGCCAGCCCACCGCGAGCTCCGGTCCCGCCCGGACTTCGCCGCGCACGACCGTCCACTCCGGAATCCCCCAGTCCGCTGGCACTGCCCGAGCGACCGGCCAGCAGCACAGCAGCTCGACATCGTCCTCTGTGGAACCGGCGCGCATCGACGACCAGAACGGGCCGATCGGCGCGTTGTCCATCGCCGCCAACGCTTCCCACAACGCGCCGAAAGCGGCATTCGCCTGCTCGTCGGTCACTTCCTCATCGGTGCCGTCGGCCACCGGCAGCGCCACGCCCACCCAGTGCTGCGCTCCGGCCTGCCGCTCCTGGATCTCCCAACCCCGCGCGTCGCCGTCCAGCAACGCCGTCGCCGCCTCCAGCGCGGCGTCCTGCCGCTGCCGCTGCTCGGCCAGCCGAGCGCGGTGCTCTTCGAGCACCTCGGCCGCCTCGCGTCGCCCGAGCAGCGCCCGCTCGACCTCCGCCAGCCCGATGTCGGCCGCGCGCAGCGCCTTCAGCCGGATCGCCGACTCCAGCTGGCCGGCCGAGTAGCGCCGGTAGTTCGACCACGGATCGACCGCGGCCGGCTTCAGCAGCCCCTGCTTGTCGTACAGCCGCAACGCCTTCGCGCTCAATCCGGTCAACTGAGCGAAATCCCCGATACCGAGCATGCGACCAGTCTGGACTTTGCCCCCGGGGCAGAGTCCAGCCGCGCTAGCTCGGCCAGGCGAAGGCCTCGTCCGTGCGGCGCAGCAAGCCCGGCGTCCTGTCGCCTCCGGGCTTGCCCCACTGGCTCGCCCCGGCGAGGAAGATCCGCCGGGTGCAGAGCAGATCCCGCAGCGATACCAGCACGCACAGCTCGTAGACGGCGCGTTCGATGCGACCTTCCTGGTCCACCACCGCTTCCCGCCACTCCTCCGGAACCACGTCGTCCAGCGGGATGTCCTGGGCGGAGTCGTAGAAGCGGCCATCGCCCCAGCACGCGGAGTAGTCGCTCACCAGCTCGCCGAGCGCGGCCATGATCGGCCAGCAACCGGCGTCCCGGCAGCGGAACTCCAGTCCCGCCAGCACCAGCTTGAGAACCTGTTGGTAGTGCGCGGAATACGTGCCTCGCAACACCGTGCGCTTGCGCCGGCTCCGAACGGCGTCGCGGGCCCCGCTGTCGCGCGTCAGCTCCCTGAGCAATCGCTCGCCGGCGATCGGGTACAGGGCCTCCCGGACGGTGTCGTCGGGACGATCCAGGGCGGCCTGGGCCAGCGCGACCAGGAGCACGTCCCGCGCTTGCATCTGCAAGGTGGCGTGGGCGGCTTCGTCGAGCCGCTGCTCCACCCGCTCCCGAAGCCGGTGCAGCAGGCCGACCAGCACCCGCCCGAACAGATCGGTGATCTCCTTGTGGCGCACGGAACACAGCGCGCTCAACAGCGTCACGCGGACCGCGCGCGGCTGCGACCGGAGCTCGTCGGGGCGCGCGCGAGCCGCCCGCGCGCACCACGCCTCCACCAGTTCCGCCGGAACATCGTCGAAGAGCTCGATCGGAAGCCGCAGCGCCTGCAACGCGACCTGCCGGTCGACCTCCGTCAGGAGAGCGCCCAGCCAAACCTGGTCCGCGGTGTGCTCCTCCAGCTTGACCAGCAGCTCGGTCGGCAGCCCCAGCGCCTGCAACGACATCAGGCTGTCTATTTCCAGCAGGAGTTCTTTCAGGTCGATCCGGCGCACCTCGGACCGCAGCTCGGCGAGCGACCACTCAGGACGCTCCGCGGAATCCACCAGCAGGAGCTCCAACTGGTCCGCCGAGTCGCCCATTCGATCCGCGACGCGGTGGCAGAGCAGCGTTTCGAAGTCCTGTAATACCCGGCTCGCCATCTCCCGGGCCTGGTCGGGCCCCGGCGGCTCGACTTCCTTCGCGCGGCAATGCGCGATCAGCGCGGCGGCGAGCTCATCCCGGCCTCGCTCCGGCCGGACTGTCTCGCTCGTCAGCCACGCCAACCACTGCCGCTCATCGCCCAGGCCCACCGGGCATCTGAGCGCATCGACGATCTGCCCCGTCAGGAGCGCAACCGTATCCCTCGTAAATCCCGAGGACGAACCCACTTTTCACAACCCCGCTCCATGCCCCAGCACGGCCCCTTCCCCGATGGGCGCAAAGGTAGCGCCAGCGCCGGTGCCACGATCGAGCGATCACGACACCGCCGGGTGGCGCGAGGCGGGATGGACGGGGCGAGCCGCTACTCGGCCGAGGTCTCCTCGACGGGATCGTCGTAGCGGGCGACCTCGATCAGGTTGCCGTCCGGGTCGCGCAGGTAGAGCGAGGTGATCGGGCCCTCCGCGCCGATCCGGCTGACCGGGCCCTCCTCGATGCGCACCTCGTTCGCGCGCAGGTGCTCCTGGACCTCGGACAGCGCGTTGGACGTGACGAAGCACAGGTTGGCCGAGCCGGGCACCGGGTGCGTCGCGGTCGGCTCCACCAGTTCGCTCGCCGCGTGCAGCTTGATCGTCTGCCGGCCGAAGCTCACGGCGCGCCGCTCACCGGGGAACTCCACCGGCGTCATGCCGAGGATCTGCTCGTAGAACTCCACTGCCCGATCGACATCGGCGACGGTGAGGACCAGGTGGTCCACTCTGTCGATGCTGATCATGCTCCTCCTCGGGGTTGGCGCGGATGGCCGCGCCCGACCGACGCCCGGTCAGCGCGCGTCCGGCAAACGCGCGTACGGCAGGCTATCCGCACCGATGCGATGCGGGTTCGGGCGGGGCCACCGACGGTGACATCCGCCATTCAAAGGGGTTGCACCGCGCAGACTCCGGCGAGTGACCACTTCGTGACGGCCCCGCAACGCGATTTCAATAAGTAGCGACCGGCGTTCGGACCGTGACGAGCTCAGTGCGCGGCGGTGTCCCAGGAGCGGCCGACTCCGACGGAGACCTCCAGCGGCACGTCCAGCCGGTAGGCGGAGCCCATCTGGTCGCGCACCAGCTTCTCCACCTCGTCCCGCTCGCCGTCGGCGACCTCGATGATCAGTTCGTCGTGCACCTGCAGCAGCATCCGCGACCGCATGTCGTTGTCCCGCAACGCGCGGTGCACGCCCAGCATCGCGACCTTGATGATGTCGGCCGCGCTGCCCTGGATCGGCGCGTTGAGCGCCATCCGCTCGGCCATCTCCCGGCGCTGCCGGTTGTCGCTGGTCAGGTCCGGCAGGTAGCGGCGGCGCCCGAGGATCGTCGACGTGTAGCCGTCCTTGCGCGCCTGGTCTACGACCTCCCGCAGGTAGTCGCGGACCCGGCCGAACCGGGCGAAGTAGGCGTCCATCTGCGCCTTGGCGTCCTCGGCGGAGATCCGCAACTGCTGCGCCAGCCCGTACGCCGACAGGCCGTAGGCCAGCCCGTAGGACATCGCCTTGACCCGGCGGCGCAGTTCCTGGTCGACCTCGTCGATCGGCACCCCGAAGGCCTTGGACGCGACGTAGTTGTGCAGGTCCTCGCCGGTGCGGAACGCCTCGATGAGCCCCTCGTCGCCGGAGAGGTGCGCCATGATGCGCATCTCGATCTGGCTGTAGTCGGCGGTCATCAGCTCCGCGTAGCCGCCGCCGACGACGAAGACCTCCCGGATCCGGCGGCCCTCCTCGGTGCGGATCGGGATGTTCTGCAGGTTCGGGTCGGTCGAGGACAGCCGGCCGGTGGCGGCGATGGTCTGGTTCAGCGTCGTGTGGATCCGCCCGTCGTCCGAAATGGACTTCACCAGGCCGTCCACAGTGGTCTTCAACCGGGTGGCGTCGCGGTGTTCCAGCAGGTGCTGCAGGAACGGGTGCTCGGTCTTCTCGTAAAGCGTCTGCAGCGCCTCGGCATCGGTGGTGTAGCCGGTCTTGGTGCGCTTGGTCTTCGGCATGTTCAGTTCGTCGAACAGCACCACCTGCAGCTGCTTCGGCGAACCGAGGTTGATCTCCTTGCCGATCACGCCGTAAGCGTCCTGCGCGGCCTGCTTGACGCGCGCGGCGAAGCGCGCGCCCAGCTCGGCGAGCTGCTCGGCGTCGACCGCGATGCCGGCGCCCTCCAGCTCGCTGAGCACCACCAGCAGCGGCAGCTCCAGGTCGGTGAGCAGCCCACGGCTGTCGATGCGGTCCAGCTCCGCGTCCAGCGCGTCGGCCAACTCGGCCACCGCGCGCGCCTTCACCAGCTCGGTCGAGGCGGCCTTCTCCTTGGTCTCCGCCTCGTCCTCCAGCAGCGACAGCTGCCCGTCGTCGTCGCCCTGCTCCGCGCGCAGCTCGCGCTGCAGGTAGCGGACCACCAGGTCCGGCAGCTCGAAGGACCGCTGCCCGGGCCGCACCAGGTACGCCGCCAGCGCGGTGTCGCTGGTCAGGCCCGCCACCGTCCAGCCGCGGTCGCGGATGGCGTGCAGCGGCCCCTTGACGTCGTGCGCCGCCTTCGTCGTCGCCGGGTCGGCCAGCCAGGCCGCCAGCGCCTGCTCGTCCTCCTGGGTCAGGGCGGCGACGTCGACGAACACGCCCGCGCCGTCGGCGGTGGCCAGCGCGACGCCGGTCAGGTCGCCGTGGCCGCGGGCCCACTGCCCGGTGCACGCCAGCCCGACCCGGTTGCCGTTGCGGGCGTGCTTGTCCAGCCACCCGGCCAGCTGACCGGGCTGCACGATCCCGCCGGAGATCTCGAAGCCCTCCTCGACCTCGGGCTCGGCGCTGGACAGCGTCGCGAACAGCCGGTCCCGCAGCACCCGGAACTCCAGGTCGTCGAACAGCCGGTGCACCGCGTCGCGGTCCCAGGCCCGCACCGCCAGGTCCGCCGGCGCCAGCTCCAGCTCGACGTCGCGGACCAGCTCGGTCAGCTGCCGGTTGAGCAGCACCGACGACAGGTGCTCGCGCAGCGCGTCGCCGACCTTGCCCTTGACCTCGTCGACCCGGTCCACCAGGTCGGCCAGCGAACCGAACTGCTGGATCCACTTGGTGACGGTCTTCTCGCCCACGCCCGGGATCTTCGGCAGGTTGTCCGACGGGTCGCCGCGCAGCGCCGCGAAGTCCGGGTACTGCTGCGGCGTCAAGCCGTACTTGTCCTCGACCGCCTGCGGCGTGAAGCGGGTGAGCTCCGAGACGCCCTTCGTCGGGTACAGCACCGTCACGTCGTCGGTGACCAGCTGCAGCGCATCCCGGTCGCCGGTACAGATCGCGACCTTGAATTCCGCCGCGGTGGCCTGGGTGGTCAGCGTCGCGATGACGTCGTCGGCCTCGAAGTTGTCCTTGCTCAGCACCGGGATGTTCAGCGCGCCGAGGACGTCCTGGATCAGGCTGACCTGGCCGCGGAACTCGTCCGGGGTGGCGCTGCGGTTGGCCTTGTACTCGGTGAAGGCCTCGCTGCGGAAGGTCTTGCGGGAGACGTCGAAGGCGACCGCCAGGTGCGTGGGCTGCTCGTCGCGGAGCAGGTTGATCAGCATCGAGGTGAAGCCGTAGACCGCGTTGGTGTGCTGCCCCGTGCCGGTCTGGAAGTTCTCCTTCGGCAGGGCGTAGAAGGCGCGGTAGGCCATCGAGTGGCCGTCGATGAGCAGCAGGCGTCGGTCCTCGGAATGCGTCACGGCGGCGAGTCTAGGCTGAAGCTCTGACAGCTTGTACCGGAGGCGACGGGAGGACCCAGGCGTGACTGCGCTCAACGACGGCGATGCGGTGACCAGCGAGAACGACCGGCTGAACCAGGTGCTGACGGCCGCCGAGGAGCAGCTCACCGCGCTCATGGGCATCGAAATCGTCGAATGGGCCCCCGATCGGGTGGTCGGCACCATGCCGGTCGCCGGCAACCGCCAGCCCTACGGCCTGCTGCACGGCGGCGCGAACGCGGTGCTGGCCGAGACCGTGGGCTCCATCGCCGCAGCGCTGCACGCGGGCGACGACCGGATCGCGGTGGGCCTGGAGCTGACCTGCACGCACCACCGCGCGGCCACCGAGGGCGTGGTCACCGGCGTCGCCACGCCCGTGCACCGGGGCCGCGCGACGGCCACCTACGACATCGTGATCACCGACGAGAAGGACCGGCGGACCTGCTCGGCGCGGCTGACCTGCGTCCTGCGCGACCAGCCGCCCGGCCAGTAAGCCGAGCCAGTAAGCAAGCGGGCCGTGAGTCTTTTGGGCTGCTATGGCAACCCAACCAAGACGGTCGTC
>NZ_JBFAKG010000074.1:0-3512 GCF_040655595.1 Saccharopolyspora sp. NPDC050389 | reverse complement strand
CGCCCCCCCGCGCACTGTCGCCGCGTATAAGCCTCTGGGGCCGTTTTTTTTGTCCGCTAGATTGACAACCCAAAACCACCCCGGCCCGGCGAAAGCGAACCGCTGTTACGAGAGGTTCTCCAGCACGGCCTGGGCGACGGCCTTCATCGTGGTCCGGCGGTCCATCGCGGTGCGCTGCAACCAGCGGAACGACTCCGGCTCGGAGAGGTTGTGCTTGTTCATCAGCAGGCCCTTGGCCCGCTCGATGGTCTTGCGCGCTTCCAGCCGCTCGGTGAGGTCGGCGACCTCGGCCTCCAGCGCCTGCACCTCGGTGAACCGGGACACCGCGAGTTCGATGGCCGGCACCAGGTCGCGCTTGGCGAACGGCTTGACCAGGTAGGCCATCGCGCCCGCGTCCCGCGCCCGCTCGACGAGGTCGCGCTGGCTGAACGCGGTCAGGATCACCACCGGCGCGATCCGCTCGCCGGCGATGTTGGAAGCGGCCTCGATGCCGTCCATCTTGGGCATCTTGACGTCCAGGATCACCAGATCGGGGCGCAGCTCCTCGGCGAGCCGGACGGCCTCCTGCCCGTCCCCCGCCTCGCCGACGACCTGGTACCCCTCCTCGCGGAGCATCTCCACCAGGTCGAGCCTGATCAACGCCTCGTCCTCGGCCACGAGTACGCGACGTTCGACGGGCTTGGCCTCGCGTGTGTCCTCGGCAGCCGGCGTCGTCACCGGGATCCTCCAAAAATCGGGTCCGCCGATGCGTTCTGCATCGGGAAACCGCAGCTTACCGGCTGTGACTTCACGCCGAGGTAAACACGCGACGTGACCATTGCGACATCGCGACGATCAAGACCGCGCGACCCGCCGGCGCACGAACAGGACGTAGATCAGCAGGATCGCGGCGACGCTGATCAAACTCAGCGTGAGCTGCGAACGGACCTCCTCGATGGCGCCCATGGTGATCACCACGGCGACGATCACGACCAACGTGGCCCAGGTCAAGTAGGGGAAAAGCCACATCTTGAGCTTCAGCCGCTCCGGCGCCTCCTGCTCCAGCCTGCGGCGCATCCGCAGCTGCGAGGCCGCGATCATCCCGTAGATGAACAGCGCGACGGCACCGGCGGAGTTGATGATGAAGTAGAAGATCGTGTCCGGCGAGACGTAACTCGCGGCAACGGCGACGTAACCGACCAGAGTGGACAGCAGGATCGCCTTCCACGGCACGCCGCGGCGGTTGATGTCGCGCACCCAGCTCGGCGCGAAACTCCGCCGCTGCAAGGCGAAAAGCATCCGGGAGGCGGTGTAGAGCCCGGAGTTGAGCACCGAGATCACCGCGGTGAACACGACCACGTTCACCACGACCTCCGCGGCGGGCAACCCGAACCTGGCGAACGCGGCGGCGTACGGGCTGCTTTCGCTGGGAATCTCCTGCCACGGCGTGATCATGACGAGCAGGGTCACCGAGCCGACGTAGAACAGCAGCACCCGCCACACCACCGCCTTGGTCGCCTTGGCCACCGCCTTCTCCGGCTCCTTCGACTCCGCCGACACGATGGTGACGATCTCGGTGCCGAAGTAGGAGAAGACGACGATGACGACGCCGTGCAGCACGGCGAAGCCGCCCTTGGCGACGAACCCGTCCAGCGCGATGTTGCCGACCGACAGCTCCGCGCCGGGCCACAGCCCGAGCACGAAGATCGTCCCGCACACCAAGAAGATCACGATGGTGATGACCTTGATGGACGCCAGCCAGAACTCGGTCTCGCCGAACGACCGCACGGAAACCAGGTTGCTGGCGGTGAGCAGCAGCATCAGCACCAGCGAGATGACCCACTGCGGCACGGCGGGCACCAGCGGGTTCAGCAGCTCGGCGCCGACGACGGCCTCGAAGGCGACGACGCCGACCCAGTAGTACCAATACAGCCAGCCGATGGTGAACCCCGCCCAGTTGCCCAGCGAGGTCCGCGCATACTCCATGAACGACCCGAGAGTAGGAGCGGCGGTCGCCATCTCGCCGAGCATCCGCATCACGAGCACGACGATCAGCCCGCCCAAGGCGTAGGACAGCACGGCGGCGGGCCCGACGGTGGAGATCACCGCCCCGCTGCCGATGAACAGGCTGGCACCGATGATGCCGCCGAGCGCGATCATCTGGAGGTGGCGGTTCTTCAGGCTCCGCCGTAATCCGATGTCGTCGGCGTCGCCTGTCGCGGACTCGATCCTGGTTTCATCGACCATCACGGCCCCCCGTGTTCGACCGGCCACCTGGAGTAGAGGCTGTGAACCTAACTCGCGAAGATCACCACCACCAGGGTCCCGAACCGGGGCAAACCACCCGAGCAAGTGACGCATACCCCTGAAGCGAGGGGTTGATCAAGGGTCACGTATGCTGAGTGAGCAAGCCCCCGTAGCCCAATCGGCAGAGGCAGCGGACTCAAAATCCGTCCAGTGTGCGTTCGAGTCGCACCGGGGGCACGCATCAGTGCAGGTCAGGCGCATTCGACCGAACCTGCCATTCGGCGTGCCATAGATCATCCATGCTAAACCCATCTTTTTGGGAGATGATCATGGCTCACCCTCCACTACCGCTTGGCACCTGGGGCTCAATCCGGATCCACGGCAGAGTCGACGGCGAGTGGGCCCCCAAGGCGGAGATCCCGACTGGCGCGAAGATCGACAGTCGGCGCGCTTTGGATCTCCTGTCGGACGAGTTCGCCGGACCATTCGTCGTATCCGGCGGCCATCACCTTGAAGTCGCGGCAGTCGGCGGCGATGTCGGCGTAGATGACGTTGTAGTCGATGACGTCGCCCGGGGGTGACGGTGATCCAGCCGTCGTCGGCCCACCGCGAGACCCGCCCGTCGGCGGTGCAGTTCCTCGGGATCCAGAACCGCCACAGCATCGACGGCGTCCCGTCCAAGCCGTCGGGGATCAGCAGCGCTCGGCGTCGCCGGGTGGGTGACGGACTTCGACGGCGTCGAAGCACCACTCGGCGCGGCGGGGTTGGCGTGGTGGGTCCAGCCGCGTGACTTGGTGAGCGTCATCAGCTCGGTCATGCCGTAGGTGAGGCCGCGGTAGGTCTGCGGGATCGGCGCGAGATCGAGCCGCGTCTTCTTACCAACTCCGCCCCGACAAGCCCGACCGCGCCGCCGTCCTCAAACGCATCGACGCCGTGCCGACCGACGGCCGCGATGGCGGTTACACGCGGTGCGAACTGGCGCAGAAGCACGCGAAATCGGGACGAATAGTCGGCAGATAACCGCACTCCCATGGATCGCACCGATGGCGCGATGAGCTACTCACCGCTTACTTAGCTCCAGCCGGTGCAGTGCCGACGGTGGTGCCTGCCACCCCACGCTGCACGGGCTTCGGATCCGCGGTCGCGCCGTGCTGGGGCTGGAGGCCGGGCTCTACCTGTGGGCGTTGGGCAGCTGGCGCGGCTGCGGGCGGTGCACGATCTCGGCGGCCCGGTGCTGGACCAGTGGCTCGCCACCGCCCTGCTGCCGCGGCTGGAGGAGGTGCGCG